>CAJQKX010000843.1 GCA_905479025.1 uncultured Paraglaciecola sp. | reverse complement strand
GTCAGAATTTGGTAATAGATGGTGGTCGGTCTGTTTGGTAATCTGAGAACTTCTTAGATTACAGTCTCCTCTATTTTTGTATGTAAGCAAACAACTTTTGGTTTTTGTGACTAAAAATAAGTAAAGCGTTGCGGCGTTCAAGTGCCGGCAGCGTAAAACGGCACACAATAAGCCATTTACTAGTTTTCTATAATATTTGAACTTGAACCTCCATTGCGTACCCTTTAATTACTTTGAATATTGAATTTTCATTAACACTTCTATTTTAGGCCGACTAATGACGGTATTAGTGACTACTGCGCTCCAGCAAACTTGGCCAAAAAATGGGCAAGAGATACTGTTTTTAGGAGAGTGGTGTAAAAAGCATAATTGCAAGCAGTCCTGGGCAAAACTGTCTTGGTCCTGTTGCGAGTATCATTGGGATGATCGACAAAAATTGTACTCAGATTATCAATTCATCCAGTTAATGTATGAGAGTATTCTTGCTGATTTATCTGAAAGTTTGAATAATATTCATTCGGTAACTCAATCCGTACGATATTGGCGAATTGTTATTGGTCCATGGTTGAATTATTTTTTAGGTATATTATTTGATCGCTGGCAAATGCTAGATTCAGTTGATCTGCGTACTGAGTCTTTTGAATGTATTATTTTGGCGCGAGAATTTGGAGAATTGATCCCTTACGATATGAGTCATTTCAACAGTCTATATGAGGATGATGATTGGAATGAGGCAATTTATGCTGAATTACTTACAAATTATTTCTCTGATTTAATAAATATCAAAAAAGTAAAGCGAGAAAAAAAGCACATAGATGATAGTGCGAGTATTTCAGTAGCCAAGCAGATAAAGTCCAGAGTATTAAGCTATTTTGATTACACTAAAAGTAAAAAGTCACAGCAGGATCAGTATGTTATCGCAGGGTTATCCCTAATGACCAGCTTAAGTTTACAGTGTAAATTACGGCAGAGGCCTAAATTTTGGCATTCGCATGAGTTCGATCAAGTTGAGCCTATTGAATCGTCGCGCCAGTGGAGCATCTTAAATAAAGTTGGGATATCTTCCTTTGAAAAGATTGCCAGAGCAATGGTGGTTAATCATATTCCGTCACTGTATCTTGAGGGTTACTTATCGGCTGTATCAAAAATTAAAAGCCTAGATTTACCTAAGCGTCCTGAGGTAGTGTTCACTACTAATAGATATTCTTCTGATGAGCTTTTCAAGCTTTGGTGTGCTGAAACGATAGACTCTGGATCTCGACTTATTATAGCGCAACATGGCGGCCATTATGGATCGGGACTATTTAGTGCCACAGAAGAACATGAAATAAAAATATCTGATAAATATCTAACTTGGGGTTGGACGTCACCAAAATCTGATAAAACTCTTGTCGTAGGCAACTTAGAAGAATCTGCTAAGCCGGTTAAATATAATAAAGATGGATGGGCGCTAATAGTAGGGTTGGGCATTCCCCGTTACAGCTATAGAATGTATGCGATTCCTGTTGCAAATCAGTGGCTTGATTATTTTGAAGAACAAAGTCAATTCGTCGCCGCGCTGAACGCGAATGTGCTTAATCAACTAGTGGTGCGGCCATATAATAAAGACTATGGGTGGGATATGAAGTCTCGCTGGCGGGCGCGATACCCGTCTGTTGTAATTGATAACGGTCAAAAGAGTATTCGAAACATGATGTCTCAGACGAGAATATACATTGCGACATATAATGCTACGACATACTTGGAGTCTTTATTATGGAATGTCCCGACCATTATTTTTTGGAACCCCAAGCATTGGGAATTGAGGCCTGAGGCCAAAGAGAGTTATGATCTTTTGAAATCCGTGGGTATTTTTCATGAGTCACCCCATAGCGCGGCGGCAAAAATCAATCAAGTGTGGGACGATATTGACCTATGGTGGCAGTCAGATGCAGTGCAAACTGCGAGAGTACAATTTTGTCATGAATTTAGTCGGCCAATGGATAGTAAAGCGAAAAGGTTAAGTGAAATTTTCTCGACACTAAAGAAATCTAAATAATGATAGATTTGGAAGAATCTTCCATTAGTAATAGAGCTATATTTTCTGTTATTTTCAACATTATCCGTGCAGGGATAGGATTCTCAACGGCAATGCTCCTCGCAAAATGGCTGGGTCCCGAGGGTTACGGCAGATTAGCTTTTTTAATTGCGTCATTGCTAGCAGTGAGAGGCCTGATAGATATGTCTACCTCCCAAGCCTTTTTTACTTTCCTATCACAGCGGCCGCGCAGTAAGACGTTTGTTAACTTCTTTTTATTGTGGATTTTATTTCAGTTGGCTATGTCGGTAATAGTGACAGCATTTATCCTTCCGGACTCATATATCGATTCGATCTGGCAAGGTGAGGCCAGATCTCTGGTCGTGTTGGCTTTAATAGCAGTTTTTATGCAGCACCAAGTATGGCAAGTAGCGTTGTCGATGGCAGAGGCAAGCCGTCAGACGGTGCGAGTGCAGTCGCTAACACTAGTTGTAACATTTTCACACCTGCTGATCATTGTGGGTTTGTGGTTTTGGGGGCAACTTTTACTTCCTTTTATATTCTGGGCATTAATTGTTGAATGGACT
>CAJQKX010000842.1 GCA_905479025.1 uncultured Paraglaciecola sp. | reverse complement strand
TTTGTTGCCCAGCCCACAATGCTGGCTGATATACCCATCGACTTTAATGTGGTGTTGTGCACAGCCATGGGTTTTGCTTTGTTGTTTGGCATCATGTTGGTATTACCCATTGGTGGGGCAGACATGCCAGTGGTTATTTCACTGCTGAACTCATACTCGGGACTAGCAGCTTGTGCAGCCGGTTTTGCTCTGCACAATAACATCCTGATAGTGGCTGGTTCGCTGGTAGGTGCTAGCGGTATTATCTTGACTAAGATCATGTGTAAAGCCATGAATCGCTCCTTAAGCAATGTGTTATTCAGTGGCTTTATGTCAGTGACTAAAACAGATATGGTAATAGAAGGGGAAGTAAAACCCTTATCGGCTGAGGATGCTTATTACGTGCTCGAAGCGGCGCAATCCGTGGTGGTCATTCCTGGTTATGGTATGGCAGTGGCGCAAGCACAACACGCCATGAAAGAGCTGCAGCAACTGTTAGAAGAAAATGGTGCTGAAGTCGCATATGCCATTCATCCGGTCGCGGGACGGATGCCTGGGCACATGAACGTACTGTTAGCGGAAGCCGATGTGTCTTATGAGCAGTTATTTGAAATGGACGAAATAAATAAGCGTATTCAAAACTTTGACGTGGCCATAGTCATTGGTGCCAATGATGTAGTCAATCCAGCAGCCCGAGAAATGAAAGGCAGCCCAATATATGGTATGCCGGTGATCAATGCGGATCTGGCAAAAAACGTGTTTGTGCTCAAACGCGGTATGGCCTCAGGTTTTGCAGGCATTGATAATCCGCTGTTTTTCAAACCCAACTGTCGAATGATATTTGGTGACGCCAAAGAAACTCTTAATGGCATCATCAGGCAGTTTTCAGACTAAGGCGTATCTGAAAATTAGTGAGCGCCTAGGTGTTTAAAAATCTGTCAGTGGTGTGATCATAATAAATAAAATACTCACAAACAAACCTGCTTATTGGCGGGTTTGTTTTTTTTGTTGGCACCTTTCAATTCAGTGGTCCATAAATATCATCCTAGCAGAGGGAGTATATAGCAGAGGGAGTATAGAGACAGTTCTTCTGGACTTCATTGAACGTAACTCGGCGTCATTGACTATTTGAACCGCTAGCTGATGACTCAGTAAAGTTGCCTGCATTGAGCGAATTTTCTATTTATGTTGGGTCATAAAGTCTTTAAAGGATGTCAATCTATGTCAAATAAACCTTAATTTTTCGCAGGCTTCTATTTTTACTAACCTTTCATATTGAAATACCATCATCCAAGATTGGGTTATAAAAAATCTCTCCCAGGCCACGAATGCAATTTCGATATTTATGTTTGTAAGCTCAGTAAGCTTATTAAATATGTCGCAATGTAAGTGAATTAGTCGCTTCATAGGATTTCATTCCCGCCGTATTAGATGCCCATATGCAATTAAATCATCTCAATTAGATCCTCAATGCAAGGTTGGGTAATTTACTGATTTAGGTACAATATTAAGTAGTCCTAAGGTCTGTCGATTAAAAAGTCGACAAACTCTTATGATAGTTAACAAAATACTTGCAAGCAAAGCCTCTATGGCTATAATGCGTTCCACTTGGAGATTGGTTGTAGCAACTTCTAAGTATTTGCAAAGCCAGTGTGGTGGAATTGGTAGACACGCTAGATTCAAAATCTGGTTTCTTCGGGAGTGGCGGTTCGAGTCCGCCCACTGGTACCATTTTCTAATTGTGAAGATTAGAAAATAAAAAAACCGACATTTGTCGGTTTTTTTATATCTGAAATTTGAGGTGTTTATATATCCCCTTAAGTGATTAGGCCAACCTGTTGAATATTTACCCAGTAAATATTGTCAACTGTAAAAACGTTAACCCTACAAAATGGTCCTCACTACCTCATCAAAGCCAGACTGGAACAAGGATAATAATCCGTGTAGGTATTTAAAAGCGGTATGTTGCGCGTTATCCGGTACGGACTTTATCAGAGGCCTGTATTGATAAAGCCAATACAGTTAAAGGGCCTGAATACATCTCAAAACTAAGCCAACTGTAGACTGTCTTCAACACAATGGACTAGTGGTAATGCTAGATTTAAACGTAGTGTGGGCTGAAAGGTAGCAAGAAGGGGCAAGTAGAACGTTGACATCCCTGAGTGTCCATATATGTCTTGTTAATTGCTGGGTATCCTTCTTTGGATATAACATTAAACCGACTTATGTCGGTCTAATGTGTCTGTTAATCTTTATAGCGTGATTTCAGGTATTATAATTTAAAATTTTGTGATGACACTTAATCGGTTGCAGACGATTTAACTAATATCGAACTCAATGTGCTGCCGGCATTACGGTGCTTTGAAATACGTTGATAGGCATCAGATTGCATCCATGCAAATGCTTCTTCTTTTGAGGGAAATTCCATAAGAACCGAACGTGTAGCTTCCCATTCACCAGCTAGGACAAGAGGCTCCTCATCGACACTTAACAGTTTGCCGCTAAAATTAGCGAATACCTCATTAAATTGATTTTCATATTTTTCATATTCTGCACGGTCATGAATAGAGAGTCTTGAAAGAATGTATACGGTCATAATGTTCCAGTCGGTACGATGTTAAGAGATTATGCTACTAAAAAATCGTGTTATTAAGTAGTTTTTTTGTAACGCTATTAGGATTTTGAACTCTAATTTAGGGCGGACGTCGCTCAGAAAAAACTGACTTCATTGGCACATCACTTTATTTACTTTACTAACATAAACTGTCCATAACCTGTGCTATTTGAAGTTCAACATTTTGGCCAATAATCTGCTTGAAATGCTCTCTATCTTGTCGTTTGTGCCAAAGGGATGAAATCTGCTGTGGCATTCATTCTATATGTGGTTAGGTGGCTGCAATGTTGCCCTCCAAAATACTTATGAAGGCACCGCATAGGGATTAGATACTAAACCTAGGCCCGTAATCGTATAGCCTTTGGCATAATCAAAGAAGTTTATGCCGCCATCGTAAGCGGTCTTTAATAGTTGTTTTGCATCGTTAAAATCAACTTGCTTTCCAAAAGCTACCTAAGGGCCTAACGATAAAACTGAGACTTTTATGCCTGATGATTTTTGAAAGTTACCCATTAGTAACATGACAGTAATATACTCGGTGTTATGGATAAATTGGCTGTTCTCCTTGGTTTAGTGCAAGGCGTCTCCTCATCGCATTTCAAAAATGCAACGTGCCGGTCATATTGATTATTATGGCCATGGAGATACTTGATTTTGAAATAAAAAAAGCGGATAACTCCTATCAGAATTTATATCAACTCCCACACTCAATGACCCATTTAATTTTACAAATGGCCACCTAAAGTTTTTGGAACGTGTAAATGGAAAGTTTGATAATTAGAGCTCTTGCATATCAGTGCTTATTAGGTACCTGTTCGATTATATTTTTATATTCAGGTTATGTACCTATCCGTTCATAACGAACATGAACAAACATTTATCATTCATTTCTAGCATACTTGGGCATGCTGATATGATTAAGCGCCTCCAACACTTACGTTTTTGCATAACGGGTCATACATGAAAAATTTATTTTTGGTTGCTGGAAAAGTCTCCGAAGTTACTGGTGGGTCAAGTGGAATAGCGCAATGATTGGCAAACTTACTAATATTGCTGGCACCGCCATTTATCTCTGCTCTCGTGCGAGCAATTATGTATGTGGTCATACTGTTGTTTTGGATGGTGGACAAGTAGCTTACGCAGGTTGAGACTGGATAAGACAAATATTTAGACCCGCCTCTGTATAAGTCTTAAGAAAAGTAAAGCGTTAAGGTGGTTTATGTTTAGGTAAATTAACTAAAAAAGCGCAATAATCTAGTGTGCGCTTTTGATACTCAACCTTGGGTCTGAGCAGGATATAAAAATCGGGTTATTGTAGACTGACTAAATCCGATGTTTCTGTTCTTATTCATGCACTAAGTTTTGTTCAATTTATTAAGCTTGCCAAGTAGGGGCAGCCTGCCAGCTATTCAACCATGAAGGTAACTTAGCGGACGGCATAGGCCGAGCAATACCGTAACCTTGTCCTATATTACAGTTCATGGATAGCAGTTTGTCGGCATGGGCAGCAGACTCTACTCCTTCAGCAATGACGTTACGACCGAAAGCTTCTGCTAGATTAATAATTCCTTGTACAATGGCTAAATCATCTGGGTTGGTTAACATGTCTTGTACAAAACACCGGTCAATCTTGATCGAATCTGTAGGCAGGTTCTTAAGGTGAGATAAGGATGAGTAGCCGGTGCCAAAATCGTCTAGTGAAAAGTTCACACCTAGCTTTTTACATTCACAAATCAACGTCC
>CAJQKX010000841.1 GCA_905479025.1 uncultured Paraglaciecola sp. | reverse complement strand
GGCGAATGTGGTTTAGATTTTAATCGAAATTTTTCTACCCCAGACCAACAACTGTTTGCATTTGAACAACAACTTAAATTAGCTTGTGAATTAGGCTTGCCTGTTTTTTTACATGAGCGTGATGCATTTGAAGCTCAGGTTGAATTATTAACAAAATATCGTAAAACATTAAAAGGTGGCGTAGCACATTGTTTTACCGGCGACATTGAACAGATGAATCGTTACTTAGAACTAGACTTGTATATTGGCATAACCGGTTGGGTCTGTGATCTTAAGCGTGGGCAAACATTACGCGAAGCAGTTAAATCACTTCCCCTAAATCGTATTTTATTGGAAACCGACGCCCCCTATTTACGCCCTAAGGGTTTACCCAATAACCACAAAGTGGACAATGGCAATAACGAACCTGCTTATCTGCCATTCGTAGCAAAGGAAGCAGCCAATTTGATGGGCACGGACTTAACCACATTAAAATTAGCGAGCCAAGCTAATACACAAGCACTATTTAAAATCCCAACCATGAGTGCTGGTCTAGCCGAATAAACCTTTTAGGGTCATCCTTAGCAAAAACTGGCTATTGTGGTTCTTCAGTATTTTTTGTACTGCAGTCATATTTACAACAGCTAATTTTTCTAGTCAAATACGCCCAAGCCATACTGTAGTGCCAGGCGTTGCTCACTTAGTGGATACTAAAAAACAGTATTCGATTGCTAGTATTCTCAGTGCCACAGATACTATTTGACAACAGCCAAGCCAAAATCTAACACGCTTAAGTCTCTCTGATGAGTTATATTGGTTTAAGTTTACCATCAATCACATATAACCAGCAGAACCAGATTCTTAGAAATTGAGCATGCACTATTGGACAGAGTTAATATTTGCTTTACACAGGACAAAAAAATATTAGTAGCGTATCAGGCTGGTGACACTTTGATTTTCTTGCAACGCACAATCAAACATGAAAATTTTATATTTCCAGTCCCAACAAGTGGGGATTCAATAGAAGTATACGTCAGCACTTATTCAAAAGGTCTAGTGGATCTTCCCGTACATATCTGGACGCAAAATGAATATTTAGAATTTACCAGTAAAAGTGGCTTAATCATGGGTGTATTTTTTGGTCTGATATTGGCAATAGGATTAATTAACCTATTTTTTTTTATCACAACGCGCACATCAATATTTTTGATTTACGCCGGTTATGTTATTTTCTTGGGCTTAACCTTGTTAGCACTTCAAGGCTTAGGCTATCACTATATTTGGCCTAACTCCCCCTGGCTACAGCAACATGCAGTGGGTATTTTTGGAAGTTTAGCCATGTATTTATCGATTTTATTTTGCGAAGATTTACTCAATGTCAGAGCGTTTAATACCAAGCTAAGTGCACTACTCAAAACAACAGCTTATATTTTTCTATTCGGCTTAATTATTAGTTTTTTTATACCTTTACCAGTTTTTATTAAAACATTTTTGCTGATGTTTTGTGCCAGTGGATTACTTATTCTGGTCGTGGCAATCTGGTTGTGGGTAAAAGGTCTAGCCATCGCTGGCTATTATACTTTTGCATGGTGCGTACTTTTCGTCTGCGCTCTTGCCGTTAGCCTAGACACACTAAATATCATGAATCTTAACATGCCTTCATCTTACTTATTGATGCTAGGTGCAAGCATAGAATCGGTGCTTTTAGCACTTATTCTGGCTATTAATCACAATCAACACCACCAAATGTTACTCAATACACAAGCAGCGTTATTGAACAGAGAGCGTCAAACCCTGAGTACACAAAAAAATATGTTAGCATTGCAAGTAGATGTTTCAAAAAAGCTTGAATATAAAATACAAGAGCGCACCTTAGAGTTAGAAGTGACTCTCCGTGAATTATCTGATAAAAATCGTGAACTACAAGAAAGAAACTCCCTAAATGCATTAACAGGGCTTCATAATCGTGACTATTTTGACAAGAAATATCAGGCAGAAATACGTAGAAGTCGACGTGAACAAACCCAATTATCTGTAGAGATGGTGGACATTGACTATATCAAAAATGTGAATGATCAATATGGTCATTTAGTCGGCGACGAATGTATTAAAACAGTTGCCCACACACTTAAAAAAGTCTTAAAAAGGCCCAGTGATGATGTAACTCGTTTTGGTGGCGAAGAATTCGCCCTGATTTTGCCTAACACAGACTTAAAAGGTGCTTTAGCCTTAGCTGAACAGCTTAGATCTGAAATACAAAAAACCACCATTCAAGCAGGAGAAATATCAGTCAATATTACTATTAGCGCAGGTATAGGTACCGCAATAGCCAAGTTAAGCCAACCTGAAGACAATATCTTAGCCTTGGCAGATAAACAATTATACGTCGCCAAAAATGCAGATCGAAATAATGTGCAAGGCCTCCATTTAGACTTCATCCAATAGCAGGATTAATCATGATTGAACAATTTCCCAATACACGTATGCGCAGATTACGCAAACAGGATTTCACCCGCAGGTTAGTTGCCGAAAACACACTAACCGTCAGTGATCTAATCTGCCCCATGTTTGTGTTAGAAGGTGTAAATCAAAAAGAATCCGTTTCCTCTATGCCCAGTGTAGAGCGTTTATCTATTGATTTGCTAGTCAAAGAGGCACATGAACTTGTAGAACTTGGCATTCCTGCTATTGCATTGTTTCCCGTGACACCCATGCAAGCCAAGACATTGTGTGCAAGCGAAGCTTATAATCCAGATGGCTTAGCGCAAAGAGCAGTTCGCGCCATCAAACAAGCGATACCTAATATTGCTGTTATCACAGACGTAGCACTCGACCCTTTTACCTCTCACGGCCAAGATGGCCTGATTGACGAGCAAGGTTATGTGTTAAACGATGAAACTATCGAGGTTTTAGTCAAACAAGCAATATCTCATGCACAAGCAGGCGCTGATATCGTTGCACCCTCTGATATGATGGATGGACGTGTCGGTGCACTTCGCCAAGCACTCGAAAGTCATGGCTTTATTAACACCTGTATCATGGCTTATTCGGCTAAATACGCTTCAAGCTATTATGGGCCATTTAGAGACGCAGTGGGATCGGCAGGTAATATTAAAGGTAGTAATAAGAAAAGTTACCAAATGGATCCTGCCAACTCGGACGAAGCTATGCGCGAAATTGCTTTGGACTTAAAAGAGGGTGCAGATATGGTGATGGTCAAACCCGGCATGCCTTATCTAGATATAGTCAGGCGCTGTAAAGACGAATTTAAAGTGCCCACTTTTGCCTACCAAGTCAGTGGCGAATACGCCATGCACAAAGCGGCGTTTGCTAATGGCTGGCTCAATGAAGATGAGGTAATTGTAGAATCTCTGATTGCTTTTAAGCGAGCTGGCGCAGATGGTATCTTGACTTATTTTGCAAAGCAGGCAGCCATACTGTTGAAACCAGACTAGAAGATCTTGGCTTCATAATTAAACAACAACCTCTTAATTTTTATCTGTTTTTGTTATTCTAAATCAACAAGGTAAATTTAAAAACACTCTAATGTCCAGCCTACTTTATGCTGTTGCCATTTTTCGTTGGCTAGCTCCGCATCAATCAATGGGTGTGATTTTAACCAGCCTTTAGGAAAAGTGAGTGTCCACTTTTCATCTGAAATAATTAGATTAAAATCTGCTAGCAAATTGTCTTTGCGGCGAATGGAGAGTAAGCATGATAAGCGTAATACTCTAACTAACACCAAAAGTGCTTGGCGTACCTCTGGATGGAAAGAGTCAAACAAACCGAGGTTAATTTCCTGTCTGTGACTTTGCACTAATGTTTTGATACCAGCACGTTGGTGTTGTGTATAACCCACCATGGGTAAATGACTAAGAATATAAGCGCCATGTTGATGGTGCAGTTTGTATTCGATATGCAAACCAGTCTCATGCAACATGGCAGATGCCATCAACATCGCTTCACACTCTACCTTGCCTAAGAACATCTGGTTTTGTACTTGATTAAACAGACTAAGCGCAATACCTTTGACGCGATAAGCGTGTTCAGGATCTATATGAAAACGTTCAATACATTGCTCGAGAGTTTGCAATCTTCGATCATTTTGCTGCATGTTATCTAACATGCCATAAATAAGGCCTTCGCGAAGCGCCCCACCTGATATATGCATTTCTTGGATATTTAATTGCTCAAAAAGGGCAATCAGTATAGCCAAGCCACTAGGAAAAATCGCTCGTCTTGATTCGATTAAACCATCTATTTGTAATAAATCTATGGTCACACAGTCAATGCATTGCTGTTTTAAATTACGCAGATAATCAATGCGTATAGAGTCACTGATCCCTTGTGTCACCAAAATTTCAGTAATAGCTTGGGGAGTACCTGATGCGCCTAAACATTGCTGCCAGTCAAAACTAATAAAATCATTTATCACTGGCTCTAATAAAGACTTGGCTTCATTAATCGCAAGCTCAAAACTCTGCTCCGATATATTACCATCAGTAAAAAACCGCTCCTTAAACGTCACACATCCCATATTCATACTAACTAAATGAATTGGGGTCATATCATTGCCAACAATCACTTCTGTACTTGCGCCGCCAATATCAATAACCAAAGAATTGCCTTGATTAGCCGAGGTGTAAGCCACACCCAAATATATTTGCCTAGCCTCCTCCTCACCATCAATCACATTCAATTTATGTTTGAGAATTTTTTCAGCTGTTTTTATAAATACGTCAGCGTTAGCTGCCAAACGTAAAGTAGCAGTGCCAACGATTTTTATATTTGAAAGAGGAATATCCTGTAAACGTTCGGCAAATGTTTCAAGGCACTGCCATCCTCTCTCGAGGCTAGATTGGTCTAACAGCATATTTTCATCTAGCCCAGCGGCAAGACGCACTTTTTGCTTCACCTTACCAATAATATGCACACTACCAGCCACAACCCGAACAATGACCATATGAAAACTGTTGGAGCCTAGATCTACAGCTGCATACAATTGCTCAGGCTGAGCGAAGGGGGCAATGACTTCGATGTTATTATTCATCTATTCCGATTAGGGCGTGGACTTGAAGGACGATTTTGGTGACTCCTACCACTTTGCATACGCTTTTTAAAACGTGGTTTAGGTGGGGTGATGTCACGCATTAAATCATTTGGGTTGTAATCTGTCACTGGTATTGAGTGTTGAACATACTCCTCAATCGCCGGTAAGTTTAGGGCGTATTTTTCGCAAGCAAAACTAATAGAGCTGCCACTTTCACCAGCACGACCCGTTCTACCTATACGGTGCACATAATCTTCTGCATCGTCTGGTAAGTCGTAGTTAAAGACATGACTTACCATAGGAATATGTAAACCACGAGCTGCAACATCTGTAGCGACTAATACATCAAGCACACCACTGGTGAAATTCTCTAGTATTTTTAGGCGTTTATTCTGAGGTACATCACCGCTTAACAAACCCACCCTATGCTTGTCAGCTTCTAACCAATCAGAAATTCTTTCACAGCCATGTTTAGTGTTCGCAAACACTATAGCTTTGTCTGGCCATTCTTCTTCCATCAAAGTGAGTAGAAGGTATGGTTTGTCTTCATCTGACGGGTAAAATAGTTCTTCTTTTACCCGTTCAGCAGTTTTTCTTTCTGGCTCAATCTGAACATGAGTAGGATTATCCATGTGATCATAAGCCAACTCTTGAACGCGGTAGGACAAGGTAGCAGAAAATAGCATACTCAAACGTTCAGTAGGTTTGGGCATTCTGTTAAATAAATAACGAATATCCTTGATAAAACCAAGGTCGAACATACGGTCAGCTTCGTCTAATACCGCAACCTGAATAGCGGCTAATGAAAAGATATTTTGTTTATAGTAATCGATAATACGACCCGTGGTGCCGATAATAATATCTACACCACCTTGCAATTTCTCCCGTTGACTTTGATAGCCCTCGCCCCCATAAATTAAACCAAGTGATAAACCTGTGTGCTGGCTAAGTAGTTCTGCATCGTTAAAAATTTGCACAGCTAACTCACGGGTGGGCGCCATAATGATTGCCCTAGGTTGACGTTTTGAGTCTTGAGGGTTGGTCAACAAATAGTGGAAAGTGGCCACCAAAAATGCAATGGTTTTACCTGTTCCCGTTTGCGCTTGACCGGCAAGATCATTACCTTCAAGTAAGGGCGGCAAACTCAACGCTTGAATAGGTGTGCAAAGGTTGAAATTGGCCTCAGACAACGCATATACAACCTGCTGTTGAATAGGTAAGTCTGAAAATTTTGTATCGGTTAAATGTGTAGTTGGCATAGCTTATAGCTTATCATTGCTTGCATTAAAAACCAGTTTCTATATAACAATCATAACCACGCTGAGTCATGTCAGCGAGAGAAAAATTACGGAGAAAATAATGAGCGACAAAATCATCCAGTTATCTGATGACAGTTTCGAGGCTGATGTTATCAATGCAGCTGGTCCTGTGTTAGTTGATTTTTGGGCAGAATGGTGTGGTCCATGTAAAATGATCGCACCTATACTGCATGAAGTGGCTGACGAATTTGACGGCAAAGTAACAGTTGGCAAGCTGAATGTCGATGAAAATAACGAAACGCCGCCTAAGTATGGCATAAGAGGTATACCTACTTTATTACTATTTAAAGGCGGTAACGTAGCAGCAACGAAAGTAGGCGCGTTATCAAAAGCCCAACTTTTAGAGTTTTTGCACGAAAATATTTAATATTTATTATCATAAATAATTAAATATATAAGCTCAGCACTTGCTGAGCTTTTTGTAGTTGCTAAACCATCAACTTGCCTGAAGAGCCTATTCCTATTGTAAACAAATTGTTACTTATGTTTTTGACAAGGGCCTAGACCGCAGGCAGAAATATTCAGGATGGCGTTAAATCGTCTGACAAGTAGACAATTCACTGGACTCAGGAATTATTTGGTGCTAAATTTTATATGTTAAAAACCTGAACACACCCACACTTCGCTCAAATCAGAGATGTACTTTAGTAATTACCTTTGAATCAATCAATCAAACTGGCTTTTAAGACAAGCTTTTAGCATAAAGACCCACCAATTATGAATCTTACCGAACTCAAAAATAAACCTATCAGTGAACTGGTTAGCCTAGCCGAAGACATGAAGCTAGAAAACATGGCTCGCGCACGCAAACAAGACATTATTTTTTCTATCCTTAAATCTCACGCTAAAAGCGGTGAAGATATTTTTGGTGATGGCGTACTAGAAATTCTTCAAGATGGTTTTGGATTCTTGCGTTCCAACGATTCTTCATACTTGGCAGGTCCAGACGACATTTATGTCTCGCCTAGCCAAATCAGGCGCTTCAACTTGCGAACTGGCGATACGATTTCAGGCAAAATACGTCCTCCAAAAGATACCGAACGTTATTTCGCATTATTAAAAATAAGTGAGGTCAATTATGACCGCCCTGAAAATGCACGTAATAAAATATTATTTGAAAACTTAACGCCATTACACGCTAATGAACGTTTAATCATGGAACGTGGTAATGGTAGTAGTGAAGATATTACTGCACGAGTTTTAGATTTAGCCTCCCCCATTGGCCGCGGTCAACGTGGCTTAATAGTTGCACCACCCAAGGCAGGTAAAACATTACTGTTACAAAATATCGCACAATCTATTGCTGCTAACCACCCAGAATGTCTTTTGATGGTCCTGTTGATTGATGAGCGACCAGAAGAAGTGACCGAAATGCAACGCCTGGTGCGTGGTGAGGTCATAGCGTCTACGTTTGATGAGCCGGCGAGTCGCCACGTACAAGTTGCTGAAATGGTAATCGAAAAAGCCAAACGTTTAGTTGAACACAAAAAAGACGTGGTCATTTTACTCGATTCAATTACCCGCTTAGCTCGAGCCTATAACACAGTGATACCTTCATCAGGTAAAGTATTAACCGGTGGTGTAGATGCCAACGCATTGCATAAACCTAAACGTTTCTTTGGTGCCGCACGTAACATCGAAGAAGGTGGTAGCTTAACAATCATTGCCACAGCATTGACTGATACCGGTTCTAAAATGGACGAGGTTATTTACGAAGAATTTAAAGGTACAGGTAATATGGAATTACACCTGAACCGTAAAATTGCTGAAAAACGCGTATTCCCTGCGATCGACTACAATCGTTCTGGTACTCGTCGTGAAGAGTTATTAACGACACCAGACGAATTGCAAAAAATGTGGATATTACGCAAAATAGTGCATGAAATGTCAGAAATAGACGCGATGGAATTTCTTATCGGTAAGTTGTCTATGACTAAAACAAACAATGAATTTTTTACTGCTATGCGCAAACAAAGA
>CAJQKX010000840.1 GCA_905479025.1 uncultured Paraglaciecola sp. | reverse complement strand
TAAATCTGTCGCAAAATCATGTTTCCCGAAGTTGTAGACATTCATGTCACCAGCGACATTGTGCCCCGTTCCAGAATGATTTTGCGACAAAGTTGACTCGTCATTTTCCATGATGCCAGCCTTCTACTTGATGTTTTTATCTCGACCGATATTGTCCCCAGTGCCACTATGATTCTGAGTGATAGTGGTTACGCTTCCGTCTTTTTTTATAGACGAAAGAAGTTCTAAAAGTTTTGGGGTTTGATTTATTCTTTTTTCAATCTCCCAATCGCTCAACTCATCATTTAGATTGAGATCAGCTAGTTCTTTACTAAACGTAGGAGCAATCGAATCATCAAGAATCCAGTCTTTCAATTTCTCCTTCACACTATCCGCTGTAATTGATACTCCATGCTTTAACATGTCGTACAGAAATCCAGATAAGATTGCTGAGGTCATAAACTCCATTACATTCCCCTATTCGTGTAAAAGACTGCTTCAATGCTCAAAAATATAACATTTGTATATTGCGCATGTGCGTACAGGTACAGTTCAGACGAAATATTTCGATCCGTATAACTCCATTACTTGAGCGCCAGTTGACATAATTCTGCTAGGCTAAATGCTATTATTCAATAGTCTATAGAAATGTGTCACTAAATCAAATTTCTAGGCACCGTTTGTGCAACATAGATTAAGTTACGGGATTTGTTACACAAATAAGCTCTTAATATGAGCAACTTTTGGTGTAACTTAAATACGAGGTTTTTGTGACACTATACGATAATGAATAATTTTGTAAATGGCACCATAAAGTTGCCAAATATTGTGGCCATAAGTTGGCCTTTCTTTAACGGGTATATGCTGAAACCTATTAGATAGGATGCACAAAAATATACTGTGCATATATCTAGTATATCTAGTATATTTTGCCTATTGACAGATTTTTTGCGCACTTTAAGATAAAGCTTTGCGTATTTACATTCTACTGTTTTTTAAATTGCTATATAAATCAGTCAGTTGGTTAAAAGCATGGAAGATTAACGCGCAAGGCTAAGAAGATTAATGCGCATGCGCACTTTGTTTTGGAAAGGAATCCAAAAATCATGAATAAAAACCAAGCAAACCAGATACTTACCGCCACTTTCCTAAAACAGTGAAAGCGGCTAAATGCGCATGCGCAATATACAAATGTTAGGAGGCAATACTTGACCGACAGAATTTCAGCAATATCAGATTTCATGCTTCAACTAGATGCCTTGAAATCCGTAAATCGAAGAACCTACATCAATGGTGGAGAGAGAGTTGAAAACTCAGCAGAACACTCATGGCATTTAGCTATGGCATGCTGGGCTTTCGCAGAATTACTGGAAGACGATTATGACGTGCCAAAGCTTATTAAGCTTGCCTTGCTTCATGATCTTGGTGAAATCGGTGCTGGGGATACATTTCTTTACAGCAATAATAGAGACATCGCCCACATTGAGGAACGTGAAAGCGTAAAACAAATTGCCTCGCATCCGGGAAACCCAATTGAAGTCATCGTCGAACTATGGGAGGAGCAAGAGGCTGGCGAAAGCAAAGAAGCAAAGCTGCTAAAGGTCATCGACCGCTTATTGCCATTTCTCCATAATATTACCAGCGAAGGACGTGCATGGCGGGACAACGGTATACATAAGAATCAAGTGCTTAAAATGCACCAGTTTATTGAAAACGAAAGTCCAGAAATCTACGGGTGGTTTGTTTCAAAGCTTGAACATGCTATTGAGCAAGGCTGGCTAAATGCCTCCTAACAAATCAATCAACTACACGCCTGCGGCGCCGGCCAGCTTACTCTATGCTTCGCTTCGTTTTAGCTGCCGGTTATTGAGGCGTTATGTGGCAGCGACAAAAATAAATGAGGCGTGAATGATTTTACTAAATGACATCCTAAATTTTGATAATTTAGATAATGTAAAAATTAGGTTCAACCTAATGTTTTCTGATAACTGGAACCCATCAGAAATATATAGAATGAGAGAATTCTCAACATTATTAAACGGACATTATCACAACTACAGTCGTAATCGCTCGTATAGAGAGGGGCAAATCACCGTTGGTTTCTTGAAAATCGAAGACGACAAATTCCTGTTGTTCCACGTCGGGAGAGTTACTCGGGATCTCAATACCTTTGATGGTGTCGGGTACGAATACGAGTCTATCCCTGAATATGAGAAGTATTGTGGTCGCCTAGTGGTAAAGTTTAAAAATTCATCTCAAAATATGGTTAGAAGAGCAGTTTCAGTTATTGATGATATTTCTGTACATGAAATCTTATCCGATGATTTTAGTAATGATAAGTTCCCCGGATATGACAATGTAAGATTGTCATGGGGTGAAATGCGCTCCGTACTTCAAAAGGACAGTTGGAAAACGGCACTCGAAAATCAAAAGGCAGTGTACTTAATAACTGACAAACAAAGTGGAATGATGTATGTCGGCTCGGCTAGTGGTGAGCAAATGTTATTGGGGCGATGGAAATCATATGCACGCAATGGTCATGGTGGTAACGTTGAACTGCGACAGCTTACGTTTGACTATATTCAGAACAACTTTGAATATTCGATTTTGGAAATATTCAAATCTACTACAGATGGTAGCCTAATTATTGAACGTGAATCATGGTGGAAACAAACATTGAAATCTCGACAGTTTGGGTACAACAGCAACTAGCTACAGGCACATAACAATGCAAAACACCGGAACGGCTACGCCGCCCGGTATTTGCGGTGTTAGTTGCATAGGAAAATCGATCTATGTTCAGAGTTCTAGCTTTGCTTCTATTGT
>CAJQKX010000839.1 GCA_905479025.1 uncultured Paraglaciecola sp. | reverse complement strand
CCTTTAAGTTTAATACTACTCATCATCGAAAGTTCAAAGTGAAGAACCCTTTTTATACCTAATAGATTTATACTTTTAAAAATCGAGCTTTGTTTTGCCATTGTTACTGCTACCTTTATGTTATTGTTTAATGTCTTAAAAACTATGGAAAACGGCAATCGGTTAACCTAGGCCCTCCCATAAACGCAACCTTGACGTAACAAATTAACCTAATGGATTGTCTCTTGTTAAGTTCAATCGCTTTAGCAATATTTCGTTTGTTTTGTTCCAACTTCGCGCTAATGTCAAGAAACTGATTGATGCCCTGGAATTGAATAACCGTATTATCAAATAGGTCTTGGTCAATGCTTGCAGCAGTTGCATTCACTAGAAATGTTTTACCCTTGTAATCTCGATCTGCTCTCGCTTCATTCTGGTTATAATCTCTATTTAGAGTCTTTAATTCTACCTCTTCATAAACAGGACTAGCTTCAGGAGGCGAAGCAACGACGGTTTCTAGTGATTGATTATTACTCTTACTACTAGGCACAGAACTCTCATTCCCACCATTAATTAAAACTATAAGAATAAGCGCTAACCATCCAAAAGATATAACTCTAGTTCTAGTTGAATAACCGGATTTCAAAGTTACCCAGCTAAAAATATAGGGCATAATAAAAAATGCCAATGCCAATGCCAAGACCGGGACCTATGTCATGTTATTCTTTAATTTCCATACTTTTTCCTTTGACTTTTTGCCGTGGACTACTCTAGCAATCATGCCCTTCTCAAGTGAGTCAGCACCTTCAATTACTTTAGCTTTGGAAAATTTTGCTTGAGCGCTAAAAACTGCTACTTCGCCAACCAACTCTTCTTCGCTACCAAGCTCCTCCCCTGTATCTGGGTCAACAAAGGTTTCGCCTAGGCTAAATATATTCAGGTGGTCCCCTTTTTGTAAAAGGCCGTTACCGTAATTAAGCATGATGTCGCCCTTTTTTGTAATAGCGACGATTTTGATTGGGTATATGTTTGAAACTATTACATTAGTTACATTAATAGAAGTATCTCTCATTACCTGTCCAAGTAGAGCGCTACTACTATTATCCCCACCGCTAGCAAAACCATTAACATTAAGAGAATTTCCGCCTTGGGCCTCAGCCCTAACGCTTTCTGCGAAGCCAATTGAACCATCAGCAACCTTCAAAATACGAATATCTACTGCCATTGAAGCAATGGTTTTATCAGAGGAAAAACCTTTTTACCTTCATAGGCTTAGATGTTTCACCGTACACACTGATAGCACCAGTTACAATAAAATCGACACCCGCTAAGTTAAGACCATCACACTCAAAACCACCATTGGCACCCCCCCCTAAGCTAAGTCCCTGCTCCTTTAGTATCTCAGCCATTCTATCTCTTTCAATAACTTTGAATTTTCTGGTTTTGACTAAAGCCGTAGTAAGCATGTCGACAAAAGCTCTAGTATCCTCCCGTGAACACTTGCCATAAGCACCGTATCTTTTTTATTTTCGCTACTATCTTTCGCCCTGTATTCAATCTCACCAATTGCTATTGTTATTTTTTCGTTCACTTCTGCAAAAACCGAGTGACTACATAGAATCCCAAATGCCAATATAACAGCCATCAATTTGTTCATTTTACTACTCGTTGTTGGCATCATTGCCTTAACTTATCAATAGAGATAAATTTGAGCGAATAGACTAAATAGTTTCATAAAACTAATCTATAGGAAGTTTTCCTAGTAAAGTGCCTGACTGAGTTTTTATGTGGTCATCAAAGTTAGTTTATAAAATAATTGACTGGGTTATTGTGTATTCTCAGATTTTGATGTTAGGCTGATGTTAATCCGCAGTCAGTGGGCTAATTGCTTAACAGGGATAGTTTGTAAGATGAAAAATATTGTATTGGTAGAAGACCACCCCTTGGTCAGAGAAGGGTTAGAGCGCTTAGTTACATTGAAGGGTGACTATGCTGTCATGGGGTCTTTTGACAGTGCCGAAGCTTTACTTACCACTGCTGATTTATTCGCAATTGACTTACTCATCACCGACATTCAACTTGGTGACATGGATGGTTTATCTCTTGCCGAAACCCTGAAAAAAACCCACCCGGCCATTAAAATCATGGTGCTTAGCATGTATGAGTCGGCTTTCTATATCTCCCGCGCTCAGTCGATAGGGATTGAGGGTTATATTTCTAAACGAGGCGCTTCCGCTAACTTGATGCAGGCGGCAGATGCGGTGCTGCAAGGGGAAGCTTATTATGAGGCAGTATTAAACGCACAATGCGCGGATGAACAAACACACTTGCAAGTTTATTTGCAGTTGACCGGCAGGGAAAAACAAATTTTCATACATTTAGCGCAAGGCCACAAAATCAAACTCATCTCTAAAGAACTCAATATTGCAGTCAAAACAGTGCATGCACATAAGCAAAATATCTTTCAGAAGATGAAAATCAACATCGACTTTGAGACCACGCGCATAGCCTTAAAGTTAGGATTGATTGACTTGGCTGATGTGTAGCTTTTCTAATGAAATGGCAACTTGAGCAGCGCCATTGGCGGGTATTTTTTTTCGGCATAATGTAGTCATAATACTCGCTGCAAGTTTAGGGTTTTATTTGTCGTGGTTTGCTACCTTAAGTTACAGTTTAAAAGACGGACTTGCCTCTTGGTACTTCCCCGCGGGCATGTTGGTTGTTGCTATGCTGCACCTGCATTTTCGCTATTGGTTGGCGCTGTTTGTAGGAGCCCGAATAGGGCATTATCTTTACTTGGGAGTTCCCGAACTTACGACAGTCCAAGATGCACTTTGGATGTTAATACTGGCCGTGGAACACCAGTTAGTGCCAATGCTAGGTATCGTCTTTATCAAACTCAAAAAAATCCCAATACGGTTAGACTTGGTTTACTCTGCCATAGCCATCTTGGCAGCGGCGCTTTTTTATCGGGCCGTGCGTTTTTTTCAGTATTATATGATGGATACCCAAGCACTCTATAGTGGTGTACCTGATAAGCAATTATTCGAAATGTTCGCGCTGCATATCGTCACCGGCTTTGTGGCCATATTTATTTGCCTCATCCTGGCATTTACCATTAGGGATGTCCCTCGATATTGGAGGCGTTTTACACGTCAGGAAAAATACTTACTGGTTTCCCAATTACTCGGTGCGCTAATCGCCGTGTTACTGCTTTATCAATATCAATCCAGCAGCCTCTATCTGCTTAAAATGATTTTGTTCATTCCCCTGATTTGGTTTTCTTACTGATTCGGTTGGTCAGGCGCAATGTTATTTGTCTGTGGCCTAATATTAATGAGCCTAGCCTTGCTGTTTCAAAGTGCAGACGCATCGCTTATTCTTGCTTATCAACCCTATATTATCAGCTACAGTCTGGTTGCTATCTTGGTAGGTGCACTGGTCAATGAAAATAACGGAATGCAACAGCAGCTGCTGTTGCAAAATAACGAACTTGAGGTAAAAAATACCGCACTGCAAACATTAAATACTAAAATCCAAGGGATAGCTGAAAGAATGACCCAAGTGCGGGAAAATGAACGAAAAGTATTATCTCAGACCTTACATGATGAGTTTGGACAAAGTATTACCGCGATGAAATTAGGTATTTATATTGTCGAGCAAAAATCCCCTGACGTCGATTTAGAGTCGCTTGCCATCGTTAAAAAAAACGCAGAGGAAATGTATAACAATGTGTATGACTACTGCACTGGTTGCGCCCTAGAG
>CAJQKX010000838.1 GCA_905479025.1 uncultured Paraglaciecola sp. | reverse complement strand
GATGTTGACCTTGCCGAGTTTTGAGACTTTGTTTCAACAAATGGACTCAGTCGATATTGAGGTATTAAGTCAATCACGAAAACAATTATTAAAAGCATTAGCTAAAACATTTCAAGTTAATTGGTTGAGCCATTATTCAGCGTTTGAAAAGCAACCTTATAAATACCAATCAAAGCAAGTTGAACAAAGAAAAATGCGTAATCTTGCGCTTAAGTATTTAACCCTGTCGGAACAGCCTGATGTTGAACAACTTTTAATACATCAATTTGATAACGCAGATAATATGACTGATTCTTTGGGCGTCCTAGGCGCCGCTCAATTTGGAGATCTGATTTTGTTTGAAAAACTGATGTTAGCGTTTGAAAAAAAATGGCATGCTGACCCCTTAGTTTTGGATAAGTGGTTTGCTGTACATGCTAATACTGATCGGTCAGATATACTTGCGCGCATCAGCATATTGATGGGGCACAGCCAATTCACCATTAATAACCCTAATAGAGTGAGAGCATTAATTGGTACCTTTAGTTTTTTCAATGTGACTGGATTCCACAATGTTGATGGCTCTGGTTATAAATTTGTTGCTGATTACCTGATAAAGTTAAATGAAGTTAACCCTCAAATTGCTGCCCGTATTATTACGCCTTTAATTCAATGGCAAAAAGTAGATAAAACCAGACAACAACTTATGCAACATCAACTAATGCGTATTGGTGATACAAAGGGGTTGAGTAAGGACTTATTTGAAAAAATCACAAAAAGTTTGCCCTAATGGTCATTGAATTTATATTAAGAACAGAACAATGCAGACGTTTTATTTTACCTTATCGCTTAAGTATGAATTATGTGAGCAGCTCTATGTTCCCGGAGTCAATAGCGTTGTTGTAAAAACTGACAATGGCAAAAGGGTCCAGTTACCGGTCAGTAATTTACGACCCCATGTGAGCCCAATTGGTATAAATGGTAGGTTTAGATTGATGATTGACGAGAATAATAAAATTAAAAGTTTTGAAAAGATTTCTTAAGAAGCGATCAAATATTGTAATTTAAATTTGCATAAGTATTTAATTGATTCCTACTCTGAAGGCCCTAATGGGCCTTTTTATGCTTTCAATTTGCATAGCTATTAAAAATGTTAAAATTAAGTAAATATAAGTCTATTATTGCATGTTAATTTTAGCGAGAATATGAATTGAGTTTCTAAAAATTGTATATATCTCAGTCTTTTGTCTAATCTAGTATGGCTAACCACAAATACCTTAGCATGCTCGTTAACTACAAATTTCCTGCTACTAATAACTTATAAATAAATAGGTAAACACATGACGGTTGCAGATAGCCAACATTCAGTTCTACTTGAAAATGTCTATAAATTGATTAATAAAAAAGTTGCTCCTGAGCGGGTTGAACAGGTTACAAGTTTCTCCAAAATACTCTTTAAAAACATCGCATATGAAGATTTAGATAACCGAGTTGAGGATAACCTTTACGGTGCAACATTGAGTCTTTGGAATCAGTTTGTTGATTATAAAGGCGATGCTCCTTTTATTCGCGCTTTTAATCCAGCTATTAGTAAACACGGGTGGCAATCAATTCATACTATCGTAGAAATTATAGTTACTGATATGCCTTTTTTAGTAGATTCAGTGCGAATGGCTCTGAATAAAATGGGCATAACAGCACACTTGTTGTTGCATTGTCCTATTGGACTTCAGCGTGATAAACAACACACAATAGTTTCCTTTGAAAGTAACACCAGTAAAAATAAAGAGGTTATTAAGCAAACTGTTTTCATGATTGAAGTAGACAGACAAACATCAAAACTTGCTTTAGAGCAACTTACAGTTGAGCTGATGTCAGTGGTTAACGATGTGTCCATGGCTGTACAAGATTGGCAACCAATGCGAACTCGGTTAAGAGAAATTATTGAGGAATTTAAATACAGTCAGTGTCCAATATCTGCAATACAGACAAAACAAACAGAAAATTTTTTAGTATGGCTAAACGATCACAATTTCACATTGATGGGATACCGTTCCTATAGTGCTAAGGGGATAAAAGGTGATTATCGTTGGGTTGCTGATAATGACTCTAGTCTAGGCCTGATGAAAAATTCAAAGACTAATCGTGACAGGGTCTTGTCGAATATTCCGCCTTCAGCCAGAGAGGAAGCTTTAAGTCACAATCCTTTAATGCTGACAAAAACCAATTCACGGTCTAGGGTTCATCGTCCTGCCTATTTGGATTACGTTGGCATTAAACGTTTTGACATTGATGGTAAGGTAATCGGGGAATATAGGTTTATCGGCCTTTATTCGGCTTCATTTTATAATAGTAGTGCTACACAGTTACCTGTGCTTGAAGAAAAAATCAACGCAATATCCAAATTGTCTGGTTTTGAACCTGGCTCACATGGGCATAAAGCCTTTTTGAATATTATTGAAACTTATCCACGAGACGAATTACTACAAGGCAGCATAAAAGAACTCGCAAAAATTGTATTAGGTATTTTTCAGATGCAAGAGCGAGGGATATCTAGGCTGTTCGCACGTAAAGATGTATTTGGTCGTTTTATTTCTTGCATGGTGTTTGTACCTAGAGAACGTTATAACACTCAATTACGAAAAGATACTCAGGCACTACTCAAACAATCTTTCGCCAGCGAAGAAGACGTTGAATTTACCACTTATTTTTCAGAATCGGTATATGCTAGAACGCATTACATTGTCAGAGTGAAAAACAATAACGCGGAATATAATGTGAAGGATATTGAGAAAAACATCATCGAATTAAATAAAAGCTGGGATGACAGGTTAGCTATCACTATTCGTTCTAATCATGGTGAGGCTAAAGGAAAAAAACTTGAACAGAGATATGTAAATGCTTTTCCAAGCAGTTACAAGGAGTACAATCTGCCCAGTGCTGCATTAGTTGATATCGAGAAATTAGAATTGCTTAATACTGAGCATACTCTAGATATGTTGTTTTACCGACCTCAAGAAGAAGGACCAGAAAGTAAAGCTGTAAAATTAAAACTGTTTCACAAAAATGAGCCTATCCATTTGTCAGCTGTATTACCTATGCTTGAAAACTTCGGTTTACGAGTAATAGATGAAAGTCCCTTTAAAATAAGTCCCAATGAAGAGGAGGTTAATTGGATCATGGACTTCTCCATGTTACATAACACCATCAATGACATGGATATGGGGCAGGCTCAGATGTTATTCCAAACAGCATTTTCAGAAGTTTGGTATAACGCCTTAGAAGATGATCCGTTTAATCGTTTAGTATTAGGTGCGGGATTAACCGGTAGAAATGTAACTGTTTTACGTTCTTACGCAAAATATATGCGTCAAATCGGCAGTTCTTTTAGCCGTGATTACATAGCAAATACCTTAGCAAACTATCCAAAAATCGCTAATTTACTGGTTCAATTGTTCCAACAAAAGTTTGATCCTAAAACAAAACGTAGTAGCAAGGCTGAAGAAACAACGCTTAACACTATTAAAGAACAATTAGAAAACGTATCTAATTTAGATGATGACAGGATTATCTGTCGTTATCTGGATTTGATTTTGGCTACTATGCGCAGCAACTTTTATCAAAAAGATGAACTGGGTAATCAAAAGTCTTATGTTTCATACAAAATGTTGCCTGAACTCATTCCAGAGATGCCATTACCTAGACCTAAATTTGAGATTTTTGTTTACTCACCTCGTATTGAAGGTGTGCATCTTAGAGGCGGGAAAGTAGCGCGAGGTGGATTACGTTGGTCAGACAGACAAGAAGATTTCAGGACAGAAATATTAGGCTTAGTTAAAGCACAACAAGTTAAAAATACTGTGATTGTGCCAGTAGGGGCTAAAGGCGGGTTTGTTTGTAAAAACTTACCTATGGGTCAGGGGCGTGAGGCTTTCCAAAAAGAAGGGCAAGAGTGTTATAAAATATTCATCCGAAGTTTACTGGACATCACTGACAACATAGTCGAAGGCAAAGTTGTACATCCTAAAGATGTTGTCCGACTAGATGACGAAGATGCCTATCTAGTTGTTGCCGCAGATAAGGGTACAGCAACGTTTTCTGATATTGCAAATGGAATTTCAGACGAGTTTAATTTTTGGTTAGGTGATGCGTTTGCATCAGGTGGCAGCATTGGTTACGACCATAAAAAAATGGGGATTACCGCAAAAGGTGCATGGGAGTCTGTTAAGCGTCATTTTAGAGAAATGGGTAAAGATTGTCAGACCACCGATTTTACGTGTGTTGCAATAGGTGACATGGCGGGTGATGTATTTGGTAACGGTATGTTGTTATCTACTCACACTAAATTAATTTGTGCTTTTAACCACTTACACATCTTTTTTGACCCTAGTCCAAACACTGAGACCACATATAAAGAAAGGAAACGGTTATTTGATAATCCATCGTTGAGTTGGGACGATTATGACAGAAAGCTTATTTCTAAAGGTGGTGATATCTTCAGTCGTTCAGCTAAATCAATTAAACTATCCTCAGAAATAAAGAAGTGGCTGGGCACTAAACAACACAGCATGACACCCAATGAGCTTATTCATAACGTATTACAGATGCCAGTTGATCTTCTTTGGAATGGTGGAATTGGTACCTATGTTAAAAGCACTTCCGAGAACCACGCCCAAGTAGGTGATCGGGCTAATGACGACGTGCGAATTAATGGGAAACAGGTACAAGCTAAAATAATTGGTGAAGGTGGAAATTTAGGAGCTACACAGCTTGGACGGATAGAATTTGCAACAAATGGCGGTATGGTAAATACAGATTTTATTGATAATGTGGGAGGAGTAGATTGT
>CAJQKX010000837.1 GCA_905479025.1 uncultured Paraglaciecola sp. | reverse complement strand
AGTTGAAAACTTATAACCACGACGGTATTCAAATTTATCTACCGCTTTCATCAAGCCAATATTACCTTCCTGGATAAGGTCCAAGAACTGTAAACCACGGTTAGTATATTTTTTCGCAATAGAAATAACCAAACGTAGATTGGCCTCGACCATTTCTTTCTTTGCACGACGAGCCTTGGCTTCACCAATCGACATACGACGGTTGATATCTTTGATATCGGCAATAATTAATCCGGTCTCATCTTCTACCGTATTCATTTTGCTAATGGCGCGTTCAAGTTCTTCTTGGTGCTCTCTCATCTCTTCTGCATAGGGTAATGTAGAGTTGAGTATTTTGAATAACCAAACGGTAGATGTCTCATTGCCTGCAAAGGCTTTAATAAAGTCTTTTTTCGGCATTTTTGCTGTGATAACACAGTGTTTCATCACTATGCGCTCTTGCACACGAATTCTGTCCATCATGCTTCGCATGTTTTTTACCATACGATCAAACTGTTTAGGCGTCAGTCTAAATTCTTTGAAAACTTCGCTTAATTCATTAATTTGAATACGAGCTTCTTTATGAGAACGGCCTTTTGCATCGATAACATCTCGGGCTTTTTCATATTGATGACGAAGTGCAGTGAATTTTTCCCGTGCTAATTCAGGATCCGGGCCTGTGTCTTCTTCTTCTTCTTCATCATCATCATCACCGTCTGAATCTTCTTGTTCTTCTTTAGATAATTCAGAACCAACGTGGGTAGCAGTAGGTGCTACGTCTTGTTCGTTTGGATCAACAAAACCGATGATGATATCGCTAAGACGAATTTCTTCAGCTTCAAACATATCCCATTGGTCAAGCAAATGGGTAATGGCTTCAGGATATTCAGCGACAGAGCACTGAACCTGATTAATACCTTCTTCGATACGTTTGGCGATAACAATCTCGCCTTCACGGGTTAGAAGCTCAACTGTGCCCATTTCACGCATGTACATACGCACTGGGTCAGTAGTTCTACCTATCTCACTTTCTACAGTAGCAAGAGCTGCTGCTGCGGCTTCAGCTGCTTCATCATCAGTATCGCTTTCTTGCATCAAAAGCTCATCTTTATCAGGAGCCCTTTCAAATACTTTGATGCCCATATCATTGATCATATGGATGATGTCTTCCATTTGATCTGAATCGACAATATCTTGAGGAAGGTGGTCGTTAACTTCCGCAAAAGTCAAATAGCCTTGTTCTTTACCTTTAGCAATGAGGAGTTTTATCTGCGACTGCTTGCTTTGCACCATATAACTTACGCTTCTCGAATTAGTTGAATATTCATCAAAACCCCTCGTTAGAGAGAATTTACGCTTTAACTTGCTTAATACACCCAGTCAGTAATGTGTATTTGCTGCTATGTTAGCCAATTTACCAGTATAACAGATTCATTACGCATAGGGCTAGATCTTGGGTCATTTTTGTTCTTTTACAAGGTTACTTGTGTTCTTTTACAAGAAGATTAAGTTCCTGTTTTTCTGCATCGGTTAATTTGCTCACTCTGGACTTGGAAAATAATTCATCCATTCGGCTGTTTAAATGCCAATCTAAAAGTTTGGCAAAACTGTCTTCAAACACCGCAGCTTGGTTTTGTTCGGCGTATTCCCACATCATTAATTTAGCTAACTGAGCGCTTTGTGGATGATGACGAAAATGTTCTAAGACTTGAGCCGTATTCGCCAGTGGTTTGCTTAAACAAAATTGATAAAGGGTTATTAACATTGATATACCTGGTATATCTACTGACACAAGTTGAGTTGGATCAGCGGCCTGACATTTTATCGCTAAACTAGGATCATCTAGTAGTAATCTAATCATCATACGTATCGGCGATATTGTACTTTTATTCGGTGTGTTGAAGTCTAATTTCTTAGGTGTTTTTCTCAGATTTGCTTGAGCAACATCACGCTCATATTTATGTTTGTTTTGGTCACCCATATGATTGCTTAAATCGGTTAATAAAATTTCACGAATATTATCGCCGACTATTTTTTGAATTAGCGGTATGGCTTCGGCTTTCAAAGCAGCTTTACCCTCATTGCTGCTAACGTGATGACGTTGTAATAAGTTATCAAAGAAGAATTTTGACAAAGGGACAGCATCATTCTTCAGGCTTTCCTCAAAAATATCTTTGCCTATTTTACGTACTAATGTATCAGGATCTTCGCCATCGGGTAAAAACAGAAACTTCATCTCCACCCCATCTTTTAGATAAGGAAGGGCATTTTCTAAGGCACGCCAAGCCGCTTCTCTGCCTGCACGATCACCATCGTAACAACACACCACTTCACTGGTAGCGCGGAATAACATTTGAATATGTTCTGCTGTGGTGGCGGTGCCTAGAGATGCAACAGCATAATCGATACCAAATTGTCCAAGTGCTACAACATCCATGTAACCTTCGACAATCATTACCCGGGTTAAATTGCGATGAGCTTGTTTTGCCTGATAGAAGCCATATAGCTCATGTCCTTTATGAAATATGCGAGTTTCGGGTGAGTTCAGATATTTTGGGCCACCATCGTCCAATACTCTGCCACCAAAACCAATAACACGTCCGCGCTTGTCACGAATAGGGAACATAATTCGATCGCGGAAAAAATCGAACCTTCTTCTGTTGTCATTTTCGGTTATAAGTTTTAGGTCAAGTAATTGTCGCTGATATTCAGGGCTTACGCCGAAATTTTTGAGTACTGAATCCCATTCTGGTGGTGCATACCCCATATCAAAAGCTTTAACTATCTCACCACTGAGTCCACGATTTTTTAAGTAATTGACTGCTTTAGCTTTGTCGGGGTGAATTCTGAGTTGTTGGGCAAAGAATTTAGCCACTTTTTCCATTAACTCGTAATCGCTTTCTTTTTGTTGTTTTTGCTCAGCTGATGGTGGTGGGGCACCGCCTTTTTCTCGTGGCACTTCGATACTATGATATTGCGCCAATTCTTCAATGGCTTCTGGAAACTCTAAGCGGTCAAATTCCATTAAAAATGAAATGACATTACCATGGGCACCACAGCCAAAGCAGTGATAAAACTGTTTGTCTTGACTAACAGTAAAGGAAGGGCTTTTTTCGTCGTGAAAAGGGCAGCAAGCTTGATGATTACGGCCAGCTTTTTTAAGCCGCACACGACTGTCAACAAGTTCAACTATATCTGTACGAGCAATAATGTCATCAATAAATTCGCGGGGGATACGACCAGACATTATACTTTCTCAATTAACAAAAACGGCTGAATTAATACCCATACCGCCTTAAGGTGACGGATTAAGCAGGAGTTTGAAACGATTTAGGCAATGAGACTATTTTGTAGGCTTAGTCATCTAAGTCAATAATAACCCACGCAGTGTTTGGCGCCCGACATACATCGTTTTAAAACCCGCCCTAAGGGACTGTGGTATTCCACTTCTTCGTTACGCCAATTCAGAAGGTGATTAACATTCAGTCATCGACGCGCCTTGAATAAAAGCGCCCCATTTGATCTTAAATGCGCAACTTGAGGTGGAATAAGTATTGTGCCATATAGTTTGGCATATTTAAATTTTATACATCCACTAAAACAGACAAACCGCATCGAAGTGCGGTTTGAAAATTGTAACTGTGTATGGGATTTACTATGAATTAAGTCTGGCTTTTATCTTACCACTTAATAGCCCCATATCAGCACGGCCTTGAACTTTAGGTTTCAACCAAGACATGACTTTACCCATATCTTGCATCCCCGAGGCATCTGATTCCACCATCGCTTGCAAGATCAAAGCATCAAGCTCTTCTTCGCTGAGAGGTTTTGGCAGAAAGTCGTGTAAAATAACAATTTCTGCTAGTTCGATATCAAGCAAGTCTTGACGACCAGCAGCCTCATATTGACTTGCTGCATCTTTTCGTTGCTTTACCATCTTGATCAATATTGCAAGAATACCATCTTCATCCAGAGCAATATAATCAGGATCAACACGCCCATCGATTTCATGTTGCTTTACTGCAGACAAAGCCATTCGAATAGTACCAAGACGCATTTTGTCTTTGGCACGCATCGCATCTTTTTGTGCATTTTTTAAATCATCTAATAATGACATGGAATGACTCAATGAAAACGAAAAATGATGTGTGTAAAATCACTTAAAACGCGTGGGTTTTAGACCACAAAAAACGCGCTTCAGAAGATATTTAGTATAATCTGATGCGACGGGCGTTTTCGCGAGATAACTTCTTCAAAAGACGTTTCTTAGCAGCAGCTTTCTTACGCTTACGTTCCCAAGTAGGCTTTTCAAAAAATTCGCGACGACGAACTTCAGAAAGTACACCTGCTTTTTCACATGATCGTTTAAAACGACGTAATGCAACATCAAAAGGTTCGTTTTCTCTTACTTTAACGATTGGCATTAAACTCTTACCTCAAAAATAAAACTATATCGTGCCGGTATAATGTATAGCCAGCTCGGTTAAAAATGGAGCGGAATTCTAATCATATCCTTAAAGGATGTAAAGTCTTGATAGCCTAAATACCTGATTAATTCGAACAAATGTCATATTAAATTGGAGGTTTGACCGCTTATCAGTAGAATACCGTTAAATTAAAGTATTTTTGTTAGAAGTTATTAATGCGTGTATTAGGAATTGAAACCTCATGTGATGAGACCGGTGTGGCAATTTATGATGACCATCAAGGGTTATTGTCCCACCAATTATATAGTCAAGTGAAACTCCATGCTGATTATGGTGGTGTTGTTCCAGAACTTGCTTCTAGAGATCATGTTCGTAAGTTGATTCCTTTGATCAAAAAAACGTTGCAAGAGTCGAATTGCATTGGCAAAGACATAGATGGTATCGCTTTCACCAAAGGCCCCGGTTTAGTCGGCGCTTTGTTAGTGGGATCATCAGTGGCGCGCAGCTTGGCTTATGCATGGAATAAACCCGCTGTGGGGGTGCACCATATGGAAGGGCACTTGCTTGCTCCTATGTTAGATGTTTCAGCACCAGAATTTCCTTTTGTGGCACTTTTGGTTTCAGGTGGTCATTCGATGATGGTGAAAGTTGAAGGTATTGGTCAATACGAAGTATTAGGTGAATCAGTAGACGATGCAGCAGGAGAAGCTTTTGATAAGACGGCTAAGTTACTTGGTCTAGATTACCCAGGGGGGCCTTTACTGGCAAAATTAGCTGAAAAAGGTGAGGCAGGGCATTATAAATTTCCACGGCCCATGACCACAAAACCAGGTTTAGATTTTAGTTTTAGTGGTTTAAAAACATTCGCAGCAAATACTATTCGAGCATCTGATGGCTCGCAGCAAACCCGAGCAAATATCGCCTTTGCTTTCCAAGAAGCTGTGGTCGATACTTTGGCCATTAAATGCAAGCGCGCCTTAAAACACACACACTTAAAACGTTTGGTTATTGCAGGTGGTGTCAGTGCCAATAAACAATTGAGAGAAGATCTCGCTGCCATGATGAAATCTATTCAAGGAGAGGTGTTTTATCCCAGGTTGGAATTCTGCACTGATAACGGTGCCATGATCGCCTATGCAGGATTACAGCGTCTAAAAGCCGGTGAAATCGAATGCTTATCGACTAAAGCTAGACCTCGTTGGTCGTTGGAAGAATTGGCGGCTATTTAAGTTGCAATTAACCTTTATGCCCATACCACCTCTGAAAT
>CAJQKX010000836.1 GCA_905479025.1 uncultured Paraglaciecola sp. | reverse complement strand
CCAATGCTGGTGGCTGCTAAAGTTGATGGGAGATCGGGTTAATCTGGGAATGTCGCAGTCTGAAACTAATTATCAATAGAGTTGGACCCCGATTTTAAAGCTTTGAGTGACTCATCGCTTTGGGTCGGTTTGGGTTTTTTACTACAGTTTTGCTAAGATACTACGCTCTAGGCATTCTTTAATGTCTTCCTTAAAACCATCGTAGACATGGCCACTATATTTTATGGTTCCAGATTTTGAGGTTTCAGCTATTATATTACACTCCCTAAATACCCCGCTAAATTTAACCAAGTCAATTACGCGGGATCTTTCACCTATTAGTCTTGCGAAATCATCTCGAATATCTTTTCTTCCTGAAACACTTATTTTTGCCAGCCCGTTTATTGGAACAGTTATTTGTGAAGAAGATATATGCCGAACCAATAGAAGCGAATGTAAAGCCTCTAATTCGTGAAGCCATACCAATGGGTCTACAATAATATCTGACAATTCCATCCCTAACCCAACAACAGAGTGTAGTTCTGAAATTAACTTTCTTATAGATCTGGGCGGAGATTCCAGCTCCATCAATTCGGAGGAGCTATTAAAAGAAAATTTCGATACGTAGTATACTATGGTTTGCGATTCCGTCTCGTTACCAAAAGGGTCTACAATTATAGTCGGCTTAGTAATTTTCTCCACGAATTTCCCAGATACTCTATGGTTTCCGCTAGAGGTTAGTATGAAGCCTCGGCCTTTATCCTCATCATACTGGTTGGAGAGCAAGCGCTTTGAAACCTCAATAATTGATAGAGGCCACCGGACCTTTAACCATCTAATCGTTTTCATCTTTAGTGCCAACGTACGTTTCCATGATTTGATCAAAACTAATCTTTGCAGCCTTTTCTAATTTATTATTGAAAGTATCTATTTCAACTCGGCTTGGACTACGCTTAGACGCATTATGAGCTTGTGTGCGTTCATTATAGTTATATACTCCCCTTACAAGATATTTGAAATCGGTACATGAAGATGGGCTTCCAAATTGTGATTCCATCTCTACTTTATCTCCTCCCGGAAGTGTATCAACAACTGTCCAGATAATTTTAGAGATAAAAAAACCTCGAGAGTGAAGCTGATTAAACTCAGTAGACTCCAGTACGCCGCCTCCAGCCAAGGCGGCTTTTGTTATAAAACCAGCAAAGTTTGTCGAGCTGCCGTCCTCGGTATCGTTATTTTCATCTAACTCATCTATTTCATGATACACATCAACACTAGAAACATCGTGTAACTTATAGCCTGGCATAGACTTGATTAGTTCATCAAAAAAAAGACTCCTTGCTTCTGGCTGAGTTACGCTCTCCAGCGAGATAACTTCTTCCTCGAGATCCTGTCCAATAAGTTTGGATAATGAGGTCTTAATACGCTCAGATATTTCTTTTCCCTTCTTGGTGGCAGGCATACGAAAAGATACCTCTTCGCCCTCCGCATGTAATTCCACCTCGCATTTTTTTAAGGTTCTTTGCCGAAGTTCGGTTTTCGTGAAATCTACATCTGTATAAGTTACGACAAAGGCTGTTGAATCCTCCCTTTGTATAACTTTGTAAGATTCGTCCCCACCTTCTGGTTTAGTGATTTTCTGGCATGCCATCGCTAGCTGCTCATTATTTGAGGTGGCTTTTACAGTTGTTCGAGTTGTTTTTTCTTTCCGATTAGGGTTTTCCAACAATTTAGTAATGTGGATATAATCGTTAAAGTCAAAGGTAAGCCCACCTATAGTTTTTGACAACTCGCCTTTATCTAGACTCTGGGACACAATAATCCCTCGGTTTCTCAAGAACCGCAAGACCTCAGAGTGTCGTATTTTCTTGTGCTGTAGTGCGTCAAATATATTTTTATCTGATGGGATATATATTGAAGGACCCGATTTATTCAGCATGATCTCGCATTCCTATTTCCATTGGGCAAAAGCTTGATACAACTTTAGAAATTCTTTTTGCATCTATCCTGTTTAGTTGGGTTTCTCTAGCCTCATCGGCCCCCCACATTTTGAGATATTCGAGCTTAGCCCTGTTGAAATTATTTAAAGAGTGGGTTCCGGGATTTGTAAATCTAACTCTAATGGGCTTATTACTTAAAAGCATCTGATAATGTGACATTGCGTCGATTAAGTATACAAACTCGTCTACTGTATCGCCTAATTCATGGTAGTAAATAACGAAACCCTCTTCTATTTCATCAGTCGATCGATGTTTGATAATGAGCCATGGAGAAGTAAGTGCTTCTATAGAGGCCGGCTGACTCCACTCTTCCCCATGCCTTTTGGCCATAACTAAATCTGGGTAGAAGAAGGTATATTCGGTTCTTGGAAGGAGATGATCAGCAATGAGGACTTTCATGTCAGTAACTACATTAACCAGCGTTCGAATTTTTTGGGGACCAAGTAGCAAAAGTTTTACGTTTTCCGGAATGTTAATTTTTTCAAAATTAATACTATCCACAATATCGATAATATCTTTATCAAATTCGTCATCATGATTATATATAAATAACATTCCAACTACGCAGTCGAAACCGATATCATTTACTAAATATTTGGTTTGCCAATCTTCGCTAAGATTTGCACATTCCACTGATACTGATAAAGAGGTTAGTGCCTTAGATATACTTGCAGGAGAAATACTACCCTTCTTGTAGCTTTTAAGGTCAGTATTTAGATAAATAACATTACCTGAATAAGGGTCATTATAGTAAAAGACAACATCCGCTGGATGCGTTCGTTTGTTGTGACGCTCTAGTACACATTGCCAGTCAGTATCTTTTAGCGCGCATGTTTTCCATTTAAACCATTTGAATATGTCACTTGATACTAATTTCGCAAGTTCTTCGATATTTCCTGTTTCTGACATGTTGGATACACTCAAATTTAATTTTAAGTTAACAGATATTTTATAAGGCCAGGGGAAGCACGACAATTATTATGGGGCCATGTATCCGTCAGAGATATTCTGGATGTAACCGCCAAAAAAATATACTTTGGATAACGGTAGCAAAGTAAGGCAATATTTTTGCCCTAAAAAGTGCTCTTTCTATTTACCATCTCTCCTCGGCTCGCTTAGGCTGTACGCCATTTCTAGGGAAGAACTATAGATTTCAATCCGGTTGGTATCAATACCGTTGGTCGCTTTGATGTTTGGTTTTAAAAATGCAGGGACTACTCTGATTTTAATTAGCCAGCAGCTAATTAGGGGCGCGATTCTTTGAGTATCATCCCAGTTGACCAGGCGCCCAATCGTCACAGCACTGACGCTCTAATGTCGTAACCCTCTAACTGGATTTAAGTAGACGATAAGCTACCTTTAACCACTAGAGATAAGATTATGGAAATGGATATCATGATAGATAAAAGCCGTGTCAGGAAACTTCGCAGCCAGCGCGCATGGTCTCAAGATCATCTCGCATCAGTGTCAGGCCTTAGTCTGCGAACAATCCAGAGAATCGAGAATGACGGCAGTTGTTCCTTAGAGTCTAAGAAAGCCTTAGCCGCGGTCTTCAATATCAAGCCCAGTGATTTGGATATTCCGGTTGATGCAATACAAAATT
>CAJQKX010000835.1 GCA_905479025.1 uncultured Paraglaciecola sp. | reverse complement strand
CATGTAATGGAACTGGATAAGTCAGTTTATGATGAAAATACTGAGCCAATGTTAAGCCATATTAATGTGGGTACTGGTGTCGATTGCACAATTAAAGAGCTTGTCGAAACGGTCGCAGCAGTAAGTGGTTTTAACGGAAATATAGTTTGGGATCTCAGTAAACCTGATGGTTCACCAAGAAAGCTAATGGATGTTTCAAGATTACATGCGTTAGGTTGGCAGTATAGTTACGATTTACACAGCTGACTAAAAAACGCTTACGATTGGTTTTTAGCGAATCAGGATAACTTTAGACGTTAGTCAGTTTTAGTCCCTGTGTAGCTCAAAGATACTGCATACTTTTTTCTGCCACAGGCACGTTTGCATGTGCTGCTCGGAACCGAGCACCTATTTTATTGATTAATCGGTTTCATGTTATTTAGCAGATAGAATAATCACGACTCCCTTCACGGAATGTTACTCTGTTTTTTAACCTGTGAGGCAACAAATTTTCAGTATCCAGGCCATCAGAAAAATGTTTCCCATATAAAATATGGTGAATCTTAATTGGGGAAAGTTTATTATTTTTAGTCACGTACCACTGAGTTTCAACTAAGGCTTCCCTGGAATAAAAAAGTTTACGTGTGTTCTTGGTATTTAATCCTGTTTGGCTACTTGATAACCACGTATGCCTAGCTAGGTCTTGAATTTTGCATGTCTGACTTTTTAAAGTATGGTTATTTTATTCATATCTAGTATAGACGGGAGAATACATGGGTCGGCCATTACGATTAGAGTCTGCCGGTGCGCTTTACCATATTACTTCAAGGGGGGATGGCAGGAACTTAATCTATCTTCAAGATGATCATTTTGAGTTGTTTCTGCAGATTTTAGCTGATGTATGTGAGCGCTATCAGTGGGTTGTTCACGGATATTGTTTAATGAATAACCATTACCACCTTTTAGTTGAGACACCGGATGCCAAACTTAATCAGAGGATGCGCTAGTTTAATGCCCAGCGCTCTGGTGGTTATTCGCAAAAAACAAATCGGTGAGCATTTTGGCTTACAACATTCTAAATTAGTCGCCTTGTTGCAAAATACAAGACCTGACTCCAGTTTTTCTAAAGCAGCGCTTCAAGAGGTCCGGCTCTGGTGATAATGTATTCTTAGAGTTTGTGGTGATGACAAATTTCTTAGCCACTTTGGATTGAATACCGTTCATTCTCATCAGCCTTGCCACGCGTTGGCGGCTAATACTTTCGCCATCGACTATCAAATCTTGGTGAATGCGTGGGGAGCCATAAATAGAATCGCTTGCCTTGTGGAAACAACGGATTTTTGTCACAAGACGACTATTATCTTTAGTCGTTTTACTCGCCGGTTTACCCAGCCAGTCATAGTAGCCGCTTGTCGACACACCAAGCATTGAGCACAATATATTCAGTGAATGATTGAGGCGTTGCTCGCGAATAAAGGCATACTTCACTTGAGCTCTTTTGCAAAGTATACCGCTGCTTTTTTTAGGATGTCGACCTCTTCGCGAAGCCGGTTATTTTCTTACTTCAGTGCTGAAACTTCACTCTGGTTTTCTTTAAGTGGTCGTCCCTTTTTGATGGGGAATGCTTCTTCACCTTTAGATTCAAGCTGTTCTTTACATTTATAAAGCATATTACGTCGGATACCCAACTCAGCAGCAATCTCAGCTGATGGTTTATCAGATTCAGACATTAAGCGAATGGCTTCTAACTTAAATTCCTTGGTAAATGTTTTGCGTTGATTACTCATATTGGATACTCCTAAGCAACTAATGTATTATGGCTTATTTAAAGTGTCCGTACAAAATGTAGCAGGTTCAACTTGACCCCAGTCGGACCTCACCCCAGTCGGACCCAAAGACCCCAGTTGCACTCACTAGGCGGCACTGAGGTTAAAACGTGCCGCCACCCTTAGAATTATTACAATAATAACAGTATTTTAGAGAGTAATAGTTGCATTACGAAGACATCAATCACATCTCGTTCTGCTATTATTGCGTTTATCGAGGCGAGCTTGTGAGAGAATAGCGCGGTATCGTCAGCAAGTTCAACAAATATAGGCGCGAGAATAGTGGTGCTGGAAGGTATGGCTTATCCGTCACATCAGGTTAACTATAATGTGTAAAGATAATTATGATTGGCTGTATTTTGAATAACGATATCGTTAGTGTTTATAATTGGGTGGCAAAGTATGGTTAACCCAATTCTCAAAAACATATCTTGGTTGTTCAGTGAAAAGTTGTTATCCATGTTGATTGCACTTATCACTATGTGGGTTTTGGCTAGGCAACTAGGCCCACAAAATTTTGGCACCTTGAGTTATTTGCTGGCGATTATTGCCTTATTGGGGCCACTGGTTGCATTGGGGCTAAATTCAATAATTGTGCGCGAGCTGATTAATAAGCCCGCTTACAATGACAAGATTATGTCTACTGTGATAGGGCTGCGTTTATTCGGTGCTATCTTTGGCGTTATGCTGTGTTGGTTAATCGCGTTTTTTGCTAATAATTTTACCGATGTTGAAAGTACGTGCTTATACATCTTAGGTTTGGCCAGTATTTTTAGTGGGCTAAACGGTTTTGAATTTTGGTTTCAGGCTAAAGTCGCTGCGGGTATTGTGGCGAAAATGCGTACCACTGTCGTGATAGTTTTCGCCGTACTAAAAATTATTATCACGCTGAGTAGCAATAATCTTATCTTGTTAGTCAGTATTTTTGCCATCGAGCAGGCCACTTTGGGCTTGGGATTTTTGTGGTTATATATTCGTGAGTCGACAGGCATTAAAATTGACCTATTTGACTGGTCTTATGGGTTATCCATTATTAAACAATCATTTTGGTTGATCTTGTCGGGCATTGCGGCGGTTATTTACCTGAAAATTGATCAAGTTATGCTGGGGCAAATGGCGGGACGGGAAGAAGTAGGCATTTATTCGGTTGCAGTTCGCTTATCTGAGGTCTGGTATTTTTTTGCCACCGCAGTCGTAGTGTCAGTTTTTCCTTCTTTGTTAAAACAACGCAGTGATAATCCATCGCTCTACAGTAAACGTCTACAGCAGGTATGTGATTTGCTATTTGTCAGTGCTTTGGTGTCGGCAATCTGTGTTGCATTCTTGTCCCCTGTGCTTATCCCCATTGTGTTTGGGGAAGCTTACAAGGGGAGTGCAGTGTTGCTGTCTATTCATATTTGGGCAGGATTATTTGTTTTTATGCGTGCACTGGTGAGCAAGTGGCTGATTGCAGAACATTTACTTAAATTTTCACTGCTTAGCCATGGTTTAGGTGCGCTGGTTAATATTGTGGGTAATTATTTACTTATTCCATCCTTTGGGGGGCTTGGAGCAGCTTATGCCACTGTGTTATCATATGCAATCGCGTCTTATGTGACTTTTTGGCTACACCCAATAACGTTTCCTATCGCAAAAATTATGACTCGCTCCTTATTGTTGCCATTTACTCTTGGCAAACGATACTGGTGCCATTTACCTTGAGTATTGTTTAGTAATGAAAAAATTGATTGTTGCGCTCTTACCAAAACGTTTGGTGCCCTTTGTGAAAAAAATAAAATATCGGTTTGATGAATATTTTATCCGTATATTCGCCTTTAGTGGTATTAGTTCTTCACTTTATTACGCGTTTATTAGTCGACAATTTGACCGGGAGCATAAATCAGTTTTGGCCGGTAGGATTGAATACAAGCACTCTTTAGCCAATATTGGGATTAGCAGTGTTCTGCTCAGAAGGAACATTCATAGACTTGAGAAAGGGCTTATAATGCAGCCCCGACGCGATATTTTTGCAGAAGCTTATATCCTTGAAACAGCAAAAAACTACCGCGAAAGTTCACTCCAAGGAGGGTTATGTGAAGATGAACATAAATGGGCAAACGATGTATTAACTGACTACTTCTCCATTGTTGGCGAGTCAAAAATAACTTTAAAAGCGAAGGCCATATTTGAACAGGTTTTACCTTTGCCGGCACAAGATAAAAGATTTGTACCTTATTCACATGAATCTTTGCCCCAGACAGATATTTCATATGAACAATTGTTGACCTTATTTAAAAGAAGACGATCGGTACGTTGGTATCAAAATAAACCTATTGAAAATGGAAAATTACATAGAGCTATTGAAGCTGCGAGCCTAGCTCCATCAGCCTGTAATAGACAGCCATTTCGTTTTTACGTAGCTAACAATCCAGACAAAGCCACTGAAATAGCCACCTGTGCAATGGGAACTGTTGGTTTTGCTGAAAATTTACAGTGTGTTATTGCGGTAGTAGGGGATTTGAGTGCTTATCCATTCGAACGAGACAGGCACATTATTTACATTGATGCATCTCTTGCATCAATGCAGTTTATGTTGGCCTGAAACAATGGGATTATCTACATGTCCAATAAACTGGCCAGATGTAGAGGTACGTGAACGTATGCTTGAGAAGAAACTAGGACTAGAGGCTTATGAACGAACTGTCATACTAATTGCAGTGGGTTATGGAGCATCAGATGGTGGAGTACCTTTTTCACAGAAAAAAGGAAATGATATTTTGATGAAGGAAGTGTAAGACGTGAATATTGAAATTAAAGGTGTCCAGTTTGTCAACAAAGGCGCTGAGTTAATGCTTGCCGCAGTGGTTGCCCGTATCAAAGAATATTGGCCAGATGCTGAAATTGTATTGGAAGGAAATCCTTTGTCGCCATATAAAGAGCGAGCTTTGTTAGGGGCATATCAAAAATTATCCCTAAGAAAGAATGTTATAGATTTTAACTTGTTGTCTTATTATTTACCTAAAGCTGTCCGTAACTATTTGAAAAAATGGGGCGTGGTTACCGAAGCTGATATTGATGTTGTTTTAGATGCGGCTGGCTTTGCCTACGGCGACCAGTGGGGCGCGTTAAAAATGAAACATTTAGGTGGCGAGCTCAAACGATATAAAAAACACGGTTGTAAATATATTTTCTTACCTCAAGCGCTCGGACCTTTTAGTCGTATATCTGATCAAAAAGTCATTAAAGAAGCCTTTCCTCAAACTTCGTTAATTTGTGCCCGTGAAATTGATTCATATAACCATGTGCAAACATTTTTAGGGGAAGCCAATAATTTAGTGCAATTTCCGGATTTTACTAATGCAGTTAAAGGTATCGTGCCAAGCTATTGGAAAAATGGCCAACAAAAAGTTTGTTTTATTCCCAATAGCAATATGGTCGGTGTTAAAAATCCAAATGAAAGTTGGAAGAAAAATTATATTAATATCATGACTTTACTTATCAAGCAGGTAACAGAGTTAGGCTTGAAGCCAGTGTTGCTTAATCATGAAGGTGAGGGAGACAAAGAGATTTGTAATACTTTGAATCGCTATTTCGATAATCAATTAGAGCTAATTGAAGAATCTGATCCTCTGAAAGTTAAAGGGATTATAGGCGACTCTAAGGCCATTGTTTGTTCCAGATTTCATGGTTGTGTGAGTGCACTTTCACAAGGTATTTTAAACTTAGGTACTAGTTGGAGCCATAAATATGAGCAGTTATTTAGCGAATATGGCGTTTCAAATTTATTAATTGATCCCAATGCAAGTGAACAAGAGCTTGTTACATTGCTTAATTCGTTGTTTGATCCTAAACAACCACATTTGACTTTCATCAAAGAAAATGCTGAAAAATATAAGAAAATTACAGAGAATATGTGGAGCCAAGTAGTTGATGTTGTTAATTCATAATTTTAAACCCTATACACTTCAATAAATTATATTAATAAATAAGGTGAATCAGTTGTCAGAACTATCAAAAAAGCAGGATATTGCTTTATCTGAATTAATAACTGCAATTTTAAGCGGAAAAATCAAAATAATAGTGGGAACTCTTATTTTTGCTATGCTGTCTGTAGCATTCGCTTTGTACTTACCTAATCAATATAAATCTAAATCCGCTTTGATTATTAATTCTGAATCAAGTGGTGGCTTGGCTTCATTAGCCGGAAGTCTTGGTGGATTAGCTGGTATGGCTGGCATTAATTTAGGAGCCGGCCAAGAAAATAATAACCCCTTAATTGCTAAAGAACTTATAAGATCACAAGCATTTATTTTAAAATTCATAAATAAACATGATCTTCTTGCGCCTATAATGGCATCTACAAGTTGGGATGAAGCAAATAACAGCTTAAAAATTGATGCTGACCGCTATGACGTAGACAAAGGTTTATGGCTATTTAAAGACATCCCTACTAAGGAAGATACCCCCAAACAAGAGGATATAGTTAAAGAGTTCAAAGAGATATTCACACTCTCAGAAGACACTAAAACAGGTATTATTACCTTAAGTGCCGAGTTTTATTCCCCAACCCTTGCTCAGCAATGGTTAAAACTCCTTATTGGTGATATTAATGAAACTATCCGTCAATACGATATTGAGCAATCAACTAAAAGTATTGATTACCTAAAAAAGTTACTGGCAGAAACAAAAAATGCTGCTTTTCAAACATCCTTTTACAGTTTAATAGAAGAGCAAACTAAAACGTTAATGTTGAGCAGAGTGCGTGATGATTACGTATTTATGACGATAGACCCTCCTAATTTACCTGAAAAAAAATCCAAACCTTCGCGAGCGATTATATGTGTTGTAGGCTCAGTTTTAGGTGGGTTTTTAATGACGTTATGGGTATTAATTCGTTACTTTATCAAGCGCTAATTCGCAATTAACCCAAAGTGAACTTAGTGAATAAAGCAAACATTAGCCTAGCATTTGTTGCCCCTGGTTCTATCGTCCATACTATCAAATGGGTCAATGGTTTAGCCGATAGAGGGATTGATGTTACGTTGATCACCCAGCATAAAGTCGTGTCAAAAATCCACCCTGACGTTTCGGTTGTATATCTACCTTATAGCGGTGGTAAGGGTTACATTTTAAACGCTTACGCTTTAAAAAAAGTCATAAAAAAGTTGTCCCCTAGTGTTACTAATGTGCATTACGCCAGTGGTTATGGCACGTTGGCATTATTATCCGGCATCAAACCTTATATATTGTCTGTTTGGGGGAGTGACGTTTATGAGTTTCCCTCTCAATCTAAATTTAAACACTGGCTGATTAAAAAAAACCTACTGAATGCAAAACGTATAGCCTCGACTAGTTATGCAATGGCTGAGCAAGTCAATACGATATTGAACAGCAATGAATTAAAGATAGCTATTACCCCATTTGGTGTCAATTTAGCGAACTTTACAAAAACTAAAGAGCCTTTTGCAAGTGATGTGATCACTATTGGTATAGTAAAAAGGCTTGAGCATAAATATGGGATTGACTTATTAATCGAGGGATTTGCATTAGCGGAATCTCAACTTAAACTCATCGAAAAGCATAAAAATATAGATTTAAAGCTGATTGTTGTTGGAGACGGTTCTCGTGAGGAAGAGCTTAAGCGTCTTGCAGATACGTGTGGTGTTTTATCACGCACTAACTTTGTTGGATCGGTAGATAATCTTCGGGTGACTCACTATATAAATGAAACGGATATTTTTGTGGTGCCAAGTCGCATTGAGAGTTTTGGTGTTGCTGCAATTGAAGCGCTTGCCTGTGAACGTCCGTGTATTGTGGCAAATACAGGTGGTTTGCCCGAAGTAATAATGAATGGTACCACTGGCATGGTCGTTGATTCAGAGTCCGCAGAAGCCATTGCCAATGCCATTGTGTATTGTATTAATAATAAAGCTGCAGCGATAAAAATGGGCGAAAAGGGCAGGGAAAGTGTGATAGAGCAATATACAGAAGCCGCAGCACTTGATGTCATGATTAACTTATATCAACAATTTGATCAGCAAAATGGTAACTGAACACTCTAAAACTAATTTGCCCAGTCAACATCAATTTCGGTATGTGATTTTTTTGATATGTATCTTAGTTGGTCCTTCATTAGCAATCTTACAACTGAAAGGTTTTCATATAACCTTCGGTTTTTTAACGATGATGGGCATTCTTTATGTCGTAAAGATGGATAGTATAGACCTTAAGAAAGTTAAGTTGTTTATCAATTTTGTTACCTTTGTCTCAATCTGGGCCGTTAACCACCGATTAACAGGTGTGTTATCGGCTCGGTATGTGCTTTATCTATTTTATTTTACGTTTACTTTAAGTGTCTTTTATTTTTCATTTCGGCTACTAACAACAGTGCCTAAAGATACGATTTATAAAATTATTCAGACATTTATTTATCTAGATTTTTTCATGGTATTACTTGAAGTCATTACCAATGTGGCCTTTTTTAATTATTACCCATTAGCCGGCAGTGAATATCAAATTGGTTCAGCCTTTTGGTCAAATGTGAATACCAACGCTACTGCCTTAATTTTGTTAAATACATCGCTATATTTTCTTGGATTTAAAAAAACGTTTTATTTTAATTCCGTACTTTTAATGATGTTGTCTTTAATAGTTGACGCTAAATTGTGTTTTATTGCTGCTGCAGGACAAGTGATTTTAATGCAATTATTGGCCAGTGGGCAAGCAAGAGTGGTGTTTTCTACGTCGCTAGTGATAATTGTACCTATCATTTTTTTCGCCTTCCAAAAACAACTTGATTACGTTTTATATACGCTGAATCAAACATTAAATTTCTTATCAAATACCGAAGCTCTGGAAGCGATTGTTTCTTCGGGTAATATGTTTTCGGTTGCAATTCGTGCTTTTGCCCTTTCTGAGATGCTAAATATTATTGACCAGTTTTCTGTTTTGAATTGGTTGTTTGGTATTGGCTTTGGCAATATTAATATTGCCTTTGTTAACAATGGATGGGGTGGGTTAATTGAGCATTTTGCCCCCCATCTGTTTTATTTAGAAATGTTGATTTATGCAGGTTTTAGCTACTACTTATTTTACTTTATAACAATGAAGATTGTCGGTGGACGTGTTCCATGGCGCAGCATGTTAATTGCCATGCCCACATTAGGCTCGATAGTGGCAATTAGTTCGGCAGTCTATTTTTTACCCTTGTATTTCTTTTTAGCTGTTTTAAC
>CAJQKX010000834.1 GCA_905479025.1 uncultured Paraglaciecola sp. | reverse complement strand
CGGTTATATGGTACTCCCAACTTACGGTGAAGCACCGTTCCCCATGATACAAATTATACACGGTGGCCCTCATGGTCCACGTGATTATTGGGGATGGAATAGAGAAGCTCAATTTTTGGCTAGTCGAGGCTATGCTGTCGTTAGCGTAAACTTCAGAGGGTCTGGTGGTTACGGCAAAGCATTCGAGCGTTCTGGTTACAAGGAGTGGGGCGGAAAAATGATTAATGATATGACCGATGCCACTATGTGGATGGTAGACAATGGCTACGCTGACAAAGAGCGTATGTGTGTCTATGGTGGGTCATATGGCGGTTACGGAACCTTACAGAGTGTGGTGCGTGAACCAGACTTGTATAAGTGTGCAATTGGTTATGTAGGTGTGTATTCACTTCACGAAATGAAGAAATCTGGTGACATAGTTGACCGTAAAAGTGGCCGGAAATTTTTAGACCGGGTGCTGGGAATGGATAAAGACCTACTGACTGAATTTTCACCGGCATTGAATGTTGAAAGGATAAAAGCCGAATTGTTTATTGCCCATGGCCGAGAAGACGTGCGTGTTCCTATGGATCAGTATGATGTACTGAGTGATAATTTAAAACGCATTGGGAAGCCCTACCAATCTATGATAAGAGATGAAGGTCATGGTTATCAACAAGATAAAAATAAGTTTGATTTTTATCGAGCGATGGAAGGTTTTTTTGCGAAAAATCTTAAATAACAGCTTACGTATAAATTTCTAAAATTTAAAAAAGTTACGTTCTCGCGCAGTATCGCGGGAACGATTTTTATAATATTGCAAACGACACTACATTTACGCGCCTTGAGTAAGTGATTAAATTTTTCATAAGCTTCCTAACTTTAAAGCGGTTTTAGCAACAACCAAAGCATTTCTATTTATGTCAATAATATCAAAAGCCGGCTTGTTTTCTTTCAAGTAATTGGCCTCCTGATTGGCTATTAGATTGAATGTGATACTGTTTAAACTGCGACGTCTAAAATACTGAATAAAAGAGATATTTAACAATTGTGTTGAATCGTTTTAATAATGATAGGTTAAAATAGGATTGCCTTTTCTCCAACAGTTTATGTGTGGTGTACACTTTTCAGTGGTTGGCTTTGCCGTAACTATTTCGAAACGGTACGCATCGTTCCTTTTACTCTTGGGTGAAGCCGTCATATATTTTATGCCAAAAATTACAGATATCATGGCAGACGTTAAATATTGTTGTGTCAATAAATTCATTTCTTGGATCCTGTACTTAGGTCAAATTTTTAGAGCAAGATTGTTAATTTAATACCTTGATTATTGAGACGCCTAAACCACTCATTAACTATTTTTCGACCTTGGTGTGAATACTGTGGAGATTATATGCAACTAGTGTCGTTTTTAATATGAGGCAACCCCATAACTCTGACTCGTAGACGCCCATTTTTTCTTTTGCCATATTTTTAATTTTGCTATAGGGGCGAGGGCGTCTATATACTTTAAGGGATGCGTGAAAAAGACAACTAAAAGAATATACAATAGAATTAAACTAGCCACTTAGTATGATCTTTATGCATGTGTGTCTAATTTATAAACGGTGAGCAGTCATTTGTAATAAATTATTGGTTAAAGGCGTGTAGTTTCTTGACAATTTAGTTACATACGTGTGAAAATTCCATTGCATTAGTCTTTATATATATGAATTCTAAGCCCCTTAAACAAACAAAGCTTTAAAGCCCCTTGTCGGCAAATTATATGGCTCGACGAGGATTCAAAACAAGAAAATTGGTTGGGAATTATGTCCAAAATGAGCAAGAGAAACCTTATTGCTTCTGCCGTCGTTGGTGCTTTAGCACTCGGTAGCAGCGCTGTTGTCTCTGCAGACCCGTTAAACGAGCTTCATAAAGAAGAAGCTAAAATTCATGCGGCTGCAGCGAAATCCCAAGAGAAAATAAACAACCTGTATGAACAATCACAGGAATTGTTTGTTGAGTATCGTGGTGTTGTTGATGAAACTGAGAATTTGAAAGTCTACCACGATTATGTTGCAACCCTCGTCGCAGATCAGCAGCGTGGCATTGATTCCTTGCAAACTCAGATCGATGGTATTGGTGGCATTGAACGTGGCATAGTTCCGCTAATGTTTCGAATGATTGACAGTCTTGAACAATTTATAGAGCTAGATGTGCCTATTAAAATTGACGAGCGTAAAGAGCGCGTAGAACGGTTACGCGATATTATGGCTAATTCAGATGTCACAGTTTCTGAACGGTTCCGTCAGGTCATTGAGTCGTATCAAATTGAAAATGAATACGGACAATCTATGGCACCTTATACAGGTACCTTGGATTATCAGGGTACTGAAATCACAGTGGATTTTGTAAACCTAGGAAGAACAGCGCTTCTAGCACTGTCACTCGATCAAAAGAGTGCTTGGGTTTGGGATAATAACGCTAGAGCTTGGGAAGAGCTCGGTGCTGAATATCTAAATGCTATTGTAATAGCTGTGCGTATGGCAAACAAACGATTGCCAGCTAACCTTCTTAAACTACCAATTAAAGCTGCGGAGTGATATTGATGAAAACTATATTTAAATCTGTATTAGCTGCTGCTTCGATTACGTTAATGGCTGCTTCAGTTCAAGCGGCTACCTCCTTAGAGGAGCTCCTTCAAGAAGTTAAAAAAAGTCGTGTATCCGAAGCGCGTATTAACAAAAAGCGTGAAGCAGAGTTTCAATCGGCTCGTGCTGATAAACAAGCATTATTGAGAAAGGCGCAAGCTGAACTTAAATCTGAAAAGGCTCGTGGTGTCAGATTGGCAAAAGCATTTGCAAACAACGAAGTGAAATTGGCTGAGAAGGAAGTTGAGTTAGTAGCCGCAACAGGTAACTTAGGCGAAATGTTTGGTGTAGTGCGTCAGGCATCACAAGAAGCCTATGGTCAAATATCTACTTCAATTGTCAGTGCTGAGTTCCCTGGACGTGGTGCGTTTCTGAAACGTATGTCTGAGGAGTCTAAAGGTCTACCTAATATTAAAGAATTAGAAGATCTTTGGTTCGCTCTACAAACAGAAATGACAGAGTCTGGGCAGGTTTCACGTTTCACTACCGAAGTGATAAGTCTTGACGGCGGTTCAACGCAGCAAGAAGTGGTCCGTATTGGTACGTTTAACTTAATTGGTGAGCAAGGTTATTTAGTTTACGATGATCAAACCGGAATGGTGCAGCCTTTGGGTCGTCAACCTGACAGCTTCCAAACTAACACTGCGTTAGAACTTCATTCTGCAACATCAGGTATTATTCCCTTTTACGCTGATCCATCAAAGGGCGGTATTCTTAGTCTATTGAAAGAAAAAGCGACTATGTTAGAACGTTACCATGCTGGTAAAGAAGTAGGTTACATCATCACCGTTATGCTGCTTATAGGGCTACTAATAGGTATTTATAAAATTGTTACTCTATCATTGGTGGGTATTAGGATGAAAGCACAACTAAAAGATGTGTCTAACCCTTCTAGCGGTAACCCTCTTGGTCGTATTTTAGGGGTTTACTCAGAGAACAAGACAGCAGATGCAGAGAACTTAGAGTTGAAGTTAGATGAAGCTATTTTGAAAGAGTTACCTCAAATTGAAAGTGGTATTAATATCATTAAAATCTTCGCTGCCATCGCTCCTTTATTAGGCTTGTTAGGTACCGTTATCGGTATGATAGAAACCTTCCAACAAATTACTCTGTTCGGAACAGGGGACCCTAAATTAATGGCTGGCAGTATTTCACTTGCATTGGTCACCACTGCTTTAGGTATTATTGCTGCTTTACCACTACTGTTGACTCACAGCATTGTAGCTGGACGCAGTAAATCTATTGTCCACATTCTCGATGAGCAGACTGCGGGCATAATCGCCACGCATGCTGAGACGGAGAAAGCCTAGTATGTTATTTCTGATAGAACAATGGGAGTCTGTCAGGGATTTTATTGCTGCTGGCGGTAACGTACTTTACGTTGTTGCCTTAGCGCTCTTTCTTATGTGGGCATTTATGATAGAGCGTTTTTGGTATTTATCTTCAGTTTACCCAAAGGTTAGAGATGAGATTATTTCTAACTGGGATGCACGTGAAGATACTACCTCATGGTATGCGCATAGAATCCGTGACACATGGATTTCACAAGCTTCAGATGGTCTAGGCACAAGAATGTTATTAATAAAAACACTTGTGGCTATGTGCCCTCTAATTGGTCTGCTGGGAACAGTTACCGGAATGATCGGTGTGTTTGAGACCATGGCGACTCAGGGTACAAGTAACCCTCGTCTAATGGCTGCTGGGATTTCTATGGCTACTATTCCAACAATGGCTGGAATGGTTGCTGCTTTATCTGGTGTTTTCTTTAGCTCTCGTCTTGAGTCTAAAATTAAAATTGCCAGAGAAAAGTTAGTAGATGCCTTGCCCCATCATTAAAGAGAGGATCTTATGGGTCGTAAAGTTCGAGTAGAAGAAGATGCAGCAATTGACATGACACCAATGCTAGACATAGTTTTCATTATGTTGATCTTCTTCATTGTTACTACTGTTTTTGTAAAAGAAGCGGGTATTGAAGTTAATAAACCTAGTGGGACACTGGCAGTCTCGCCAAAAAATGCAAATATTTTCATTGCTATAACTGAAGATGGAAAGGTTTGGATGGATAAACGGGAAATTGATACGGACAGTGTTCGTGCCAATTTAGACCGTTTAATGGCAGAGCAACCGTCTGACGTAATAATTATTCAAGCTGACAGAGAAGCCGAGCATGGTCTTGTTGTTGAAGTGATGGATCAAATTAAAGCGGCAGGTATTGATCGTATCTCAATTGCAGCAACGGCAGGTAGTTAATATGGGTCGATTAATAGTTTCTATATTGTTAGGTGGGTTTATTGCCTTTGCTCTTTTTATTATAATGGCAAAGTTAATTGCAAATACAGGAAGACCTCCTGAAAAAGGTGCTGAAGCAGTTGTGATTGATATTGTTATGGCAACACCAGACGATGCAACACAATTAAGAAAAAGGGTGCCACCACCACCACCACCACCACCTAAACAACCACCTAAAATTCCGCCTGTTGAGCCTGATATTGCTCAAGTTGATACAGATGGTTTAGGTTTTAAAATGCCTAGTGTTGATGTTGGCGGTGCTTCGGTGAATATCGGTAGTGTAGGTGCGATGCGTGATGGCGATGCTACACCTATTGTACGAATTGAACCTAAATATCCAGTTCAGGCCGCACGTGATGGTAAAGAAGGGTGGGTTAAATTATCTTTTACTATCAATGAAGTGGGTGGTGTCGAGGACGTTAAAGTGCTTGATGCGGATCCAAAGCGTGTCTTTGACCGCGAAGCAAGACGTGCTTTGGGTAAATGGAAATACAAACCCAAAATTGAAGATGGTAAACCGATGAAACAATTCGGCCTAACAGTGCAACTAGACTTTAAGTTGGATCAATCATAATGAATAAACATCTAAAACATTTATGTGTGGTTTCAGTGATTTCTGTAGCTACTGTCATACCCACTAGCCTTTATGCTCAAGTTTCTGCACCTATCGCATGCGCAGATTACAAGCGAGGTCCAACTAATATTCCTGGACAAAAAGTAGGTAAAAAGGTCGGTAAGGCCTTAGATGCCTACAATAATGATCTTATCGACGAAGCATTAGATATTCTTTACGAAATAGATACGTCTAACACATTCGATAGGGCATTCACTGATCGGTTTATTGGTAACTTACTGGCTACTCAAACGGGTAAAGCAAAAAAATCCATTGAATATTTACAAAGAGCTGTTGCCCCGAGCAAATTAAATGATTCAGAGCAGGTTGGCACCATAAAACTGATTGCTGATTTAAGCCTTCAGGAAGAGCAATATGATAGTGCGATTAAGTACTATCAACAATGGATGAAGCTTACCTGTAAAGAAAACTTTGATGTCTATTTTAGAATGGCTAATGCCTATTATCAGACCAAAAAGTACTCTGAAATTATTATGCCCATTAATAAGGCCATAGCCTTAGCTGATAAGCCTAATAAAACAGCTTATGCCCTTAAAATGACTTCTTATTACAACCGCAAAATGTATAAAGAAACCATTGAAGTGCAAGAAGAAGCGGTGAGGATATTTCCTGATGATAAGGGACAGTGGACGCAACTAGGCTTCTTCTACATGCTTGTTGAAGATCACAAAAAAGCACTTTCTACATTTGAGATGGCCTACAATCAGGGGTACTTAACCAAACCAGCTGAAATAAAAGCGCTTAGCCAGTTGTATTCTATGAATGATATACCCGTGAAAGCGGCTAAAATATTAGAGACGCATATTAATTCTGGATTAGTTAAGAAAGAGTTAAGAATGATTAATAGTGTCGCATCATCTTATCAACAATCTAAGGAATTCAAAGAAGCTGCTAATTATTATGGTCAAGCCGCTTTATTGAGCTCCGATCCTGATACATATCAAAAGCAAGGTATGGTTTATTATGCATTGGAGCAATACGCTGATGCTATTGTATCTTTGCAAAAAGCTTTAGATGAAGGATCTGATAAAAAGGGAGCAATTTACTTAGCTATGATGCAAGCAAGTTTTGATAATGGTGACTTCAGGTCTGCTTTCAAGTATGTGAATGAAGCGAAAAAGGATAAGTCTACAGCTCGCAACGCACGGAGTTGGGAACCTTACATCAAAGAAAAAGCAAAAAACCGCAACATAAAACTTTAATGTAAAAAGCTCCCTCGGGAGCTTTTTTTACAATAATAAGTTTTTACCTTTTAGAAAGAATAGTCTTTTAGTGCATCTCAATAATGCTAGTTTTAACTTAACGCCTGAATAATCAATGCAATATTTCATCTCGGTTTTTATCAGTGCTTTTCTGATTTTTCAAATACAACCTATCATTTCTAAAATCATACTACCTTGGTTCGGTGGTGGTGCCAGTGTGTGGACCACTTGTATGTTGTTCTTTCAATTCTTTTTGTTGGTAGGTTATTTATATGCATATATCCTGGCCAAGATTTTCAGTGTCAAATATCAGATTGTTGTGCACTTGGTATGCCTATTATTCAGCTTGCTTTTGTTGCCTTACAATATTATGGATGTACAAAATATAATAATTAGCGGGCCACCAACTATGGCTGTATTGAAAGTATTGTTTTTGGGTCTCGGTTTTCCTTATTTAATCTTATCAGCTAACACACCCCTATTGCAGCATTGGTTTACTAGACAAACTAATGGCGCTAACCCTTACAGATTGTATGCTATTTCTAATGTTGGGGCATTTTTGGCTCTGGTGAGTTATCCTGTAGTGTTCGAACCATTTATGACACTGGACTGGCAAGTTAAGTTCTGGTCCAGTATTTATTGGCTATTCGTTCTTTTAGTCGGTTGGATATTATTTGTAGTTGCTAAACAATATAACAAAGAGAGACTAATTACCTCCGAACCATTTATTAATCCTAGGGTGTGTTTTTTCAGGCTTATCTTATGGTTTCTGTTGTCGGCCTTAGGTGTGGTCTTGTTGGTGTCTACCACCAATGCACTAACGCAAAATGTACCTCCGATACCTTTTTTGTGGCTTGCTCCTTTATCGATATATTTGCTGACCTATGTGGTGGCATTCAGTAATTTTGCCATCTATGTTAGATACCTTTGGTTACCTTTCTTTATGTTGCTGTCATTTGTTGCCTTGTTAATTTATTTTATAGGCGGGCAATTTGACATTATTACTCAGTTATTGATTTGTCTGTTGATTTTATTGTGTGGTTGTATGATTTGCCATGGTGAATTGGAC
>CAJQKX010000833.1 GCA_905479025.1 uncultured Paraglaciecola sp. | reverse complement strand
GCCATGCTATAGGGATGGGCGTGTTTCTTTTACTGGCATGTGATTACCGTATAGGTGCATTGGGCGAATACGTCCTTAAACTGCCTGAAACGGCAATTGATATGCCTTTCAACTCAACCTTGAGAATACTGGCGAAAACCCACATCGATCCGATGTATCACATACGGGCTATCGTTCAATCACAGGGTTACTCCGCTTTGCAAGCCGCTAAAATTGGCATGTTGGACGAAGCGGTTGAAGCAGGCAAAGTACAAGAAACCGCTATCGCGAAATTGACTGAGCTTTGTGAGCTGCCAAGCATGCGTTATGCAGAAAATAAATTGTTCATGCGAGCAGAAGAAATCCAAGCCATTTATGAGTCTTTGCACGAGGACAGTTAAAGACCTAATGAGGCGCTGGAAATATAGGACGTATAGGACGCATAGGAAAGATAAGAAAGATAAGAAATATAGTGCAGTGCATCTAAACGCGGTTATTTAGAGCAACGCAATATTGATTCGATACTGGTTATCTATAGTTATTGTTGCTGCATGTTACATAATACCAGGCGTATACCTGCAAGGTCAGTGAATCTGTACTGATCATTACCAGCAGGTATCTGCCTAATCTGCGCCTCTGTTTCACATTCAGTGTCTTTAATTGACCGAGCTCACCTGTTACATCATGTCTTTAAAACGGTTTTTCATCTTTAAGTCGATAGGGTTAGCGAATCCGGGGATATGCATTTTTTCATCGGTCATATGAATGTCGTTTTCATCGATAAGATCCTGACCAAAATGATAAATAGTGTCAAAGTTACCTTGGGTGGCGGCGACGTCGTAGGCGCTCGCTTTATGTCGCACTTGCTCACGTTTTGACTCATAAGCTGTCATTTCTTCAGTGCTGTATCGTTTGCTTAGCATAGTATTGACCACTTGCGGTGACAACACACTGGCGGTGGCGTTGTTACCGCCAAATCCTTTGGAATTGAGAAACGCTACGTCAATATTCCCAGCACCTTTATTAATATCTGTTATTGAAATGTTGAGTCGTTCATCAAACACATCGTCTGCCACTTTATCGATGGTTTTAATGCCTGGAATTAAGCCGTGTTTAAACACGCCCAGACTTACCATCAGTTGTTCTGCACTGGCGGGGGACAAGGGATGACCCAAATAAGCTTTTGGCGCCGTGACAGGCCAATCTTTTATATCAAATACCTTTGCTATTTCATGAAAAATGCGAGACTCAGTGACACGGTTGGCTGGGGTACTTGAACCATGGGCTTGAATAAAAGACCGCTTGCGAACTGACTCGTCTCCCACAATCGCGCGAGCGGCAGACACCGCTTTAGCCATTGTAATGTAGTTACCAGGGCCGGGGGCGGATATGGATTTTTTATAACCATCCGCATTAATAAATACATCGCTGACTGCGCCATGAATGTCAGCCCCTAGCTCTAAGGCTAATGCATCGTCCATTAACACCACATATTGGGTTGATTCTGCGATGGTAAAACCACAGTTGTCTCCAAAAGGACGACTGGATCGGCGATGGTCAACGGTTTCAGTTTGGTCTAAACGTTTTAAATTGTCTTCGCTGGCCAATGCGCCCATGGTGGCATAACCATCAATTATCTCTGGTAATATTGGTGCTTCAGCATTGCCCACCACTGCCACCCTGCGTTTGCCAGTATTGATATCTTCAATCGCCGCTTTAAGATTATACAAAAAGCTGGCACAGGCTCCCACAATGGCACTAGTGTGGCCTACGCTGCCTAGTACATAGGCATTCACAAAATCAGCAGGCATAGTATTGAGACCTAAGGGACATTGCTTGGTGCTGACTCGTCCACCCTTTAGGCGGGATTGGAGCATGCCACCAAAGCCGTTCTCATCAAGTTGCGACATGGCATTACTGGCGTATACTCCTATTTCATCTGGCTTGACAGCATCGACTACTGTTTTCCAGTCAATGCCTAATGAACGAATGGCGTCTGATGCACCCATGATTGCCATTTGTAAGGCGCGGGGATGAAAGCGCGCATTGTAGTGATCGCTAGGGTTAAATCCAGAAGGTAATTGTCCCGCGACCTTGACCGGACATTCACGATAACTGTCAGTCTTAAATTCAACATCACCAATAATTTCAATTTTAACATTTTCTTTATCGATATCACTTATGTGCCAGCTTGTGGGCAAAGGCTTGGGTAATTGTTTACGACTTAATTCAAAACAAATTCCTTGCTTGTCAGACGAACGCATAGTGATATTTTTCTGCCAATGCACCGCATCCACATCAAAGTGACTCTTTTCGATTTTGCGAATAAGTGTGGAACGCAAAATTTGCTCGGAAAAGTGCTCAACCACTGCTTGTGCAGTGAAAGACTGCTCGTTTATATCTTTATAACTGTCGTTTTCAAAACGCACGAGTTTCATCATGGTAGCCAACCCAAGTAAGGTGTCTTGGCGTTCACTGGCAGGTAAACTTTCTATGACCATGCGTTTGTAAGCGTGGTGAGATGAACTGCGACCAGCGGCATTAAAACCACCAAATCCAACGATGACAGGTAATGAAGACATACGTAAAACACCCAATGTTTTGATTGAAGGCAGTATATTGCCTTGGTGAGTTATCTGGGAGGGTTATATTGGCCATAATTCATGGTATTTTAGACAAGTAAGCAGTATTATTGTGAAATTACCGGTTAAACATAACAAAGTCGACTCGTGCATAAAATTACCTTTTTACTCTGCGATAATATGTTGGCGACCAGTGCCACCTTGCCTTTTGAAATGTTACGCGCCGCCGAAAGTGCCGCTCGTGGTAGGGGGGGGCGCAATGTTGAGCCGGTTATCATTCAAACCACGGCGATAAACAAAC
>CAJQKX010000832.1 GCA_905479025.1 uncultured Paraglaciecola sp. | reverse complement strand
GTTAACACCGTCGCTGTCATTATCAACGGGCAGGGAGCAACCATTGGCATCTACTGTGTCACCAGCAGGTGTATTGGCGCACTGGTCTATGTCGTCGTTTACACCGTCGTTGTCACTATCAATGGGTAAGGAGCAACCATTGGCATCTACTGTGTCGCCTGCTGGCGTATTGGCGCAGGTATCTAAGTCATCATTGACGCCATCTCCATCAGAATCCTGCACAACAATGGGTGGACTGGAAGGAACATCTTCTGAACTGACGCCTCCGCCACAAGAAGATAGGCTAAAGCATAAAAAAAGTGATATGGCTAAAGGTGGCTTAATGGTCATTCTGTTTAACTCTCTATAATACCTAAGGTCTTGAAACCTGTGATACACGCACAAGGGGCAATCAAACTTTAACTTAATCAATTACACGCCTATATTTCAAACACAGTGTAATAAAGATGTTAACTTAAGAAACCTATATACGACAAACTAGGCCAAAGTATGAGGTTAGGCGGACAGTTCAGCGCAAGCGCTGAATAACCAATTCCTGCTTTGTTTTATTGTTTTCACCTTCATCTTGTTTTCCACCATCTGTCAGTATGCACATGCAGTTTAGCTTTTTTTAAGTGCTCTAATGTGGCCACCCTATCTGGTTGATTGAGGAATTGGCCTATAACGATTGTCTGGTGTCCATCATCTAAGGTGATTTGAGTTTGTTCGAATTCACTTTGTGCTTCAATGGTTTTTACTGATAACTTGTCTTTACAAAATGAATGAAAACGTTTGGGATAATAGACACCTGCTTGAAATACAACTGTATCTGAGTGGATAGTAATTATTTGTTTTTGATAAGTAAAGTAGGACACGCGATACATTAAAAACGCTAATAAGCCTACTTCAAAACCGGCAAAGGGTAATATTACCCAAACGCCTACTACACTCCACGCAATGGCAATGATCATTACAAATGCTGTCATAACCATAATGATAATTTTATTTTGTCGCCAATTAGCTGAGCGATTTGGTTGAAGTGTTAAAGTAACCGAGTCATGTTTGTGTTTTAGTTTAACCATTTGATGATCTTTTCTTTGTTTCAGTTCTTATAGTCTGGCAGAGTTCGCCTTTTATTTTTCAGTATAGGTCATGCAATTTTTATGTTTTCAAAGATGTCAGCCAAGCATATTCGTGTATTTTTGCTATTTGTATGGTTAACCATATTGTTTTGGCAAACCCAGCCACTCACCCTAATACAAGAATACGCAGGGTTTGCCTTTTTGGGTCTGTTGGGTGCAATTTTTGCTAATGCTACTGGCGCCGGTGGGGGCGTTGTTTTTGTGCCTTTTTTCAATCAACTAGACTTTTCTGTTGCCACTTCAGTCGCTACCAGTTTTGCCATCCAGTGTTGCGGTATGACAGCTGGAGCCCTTACCTGGTCAGCGTTTTACAAACAGCTTAAAGCCAGTAACCAGCCAGAGTCTGCATATTGGCAACCTTTAACTAAGGTTCTATTGTTGACTGTACCCTCTTCTTTTATAGGTCTATGGATGGTGCAAATTAATCCTCAATTTTTTGCACATTTTAGCGATCCTACTAGTTTGCATACCGGTTTTGGCCTATTTTCAATAGGCCTTGCAGTCACTATCTTTGCCACAGTGTTTTTGCTAAGCAATCAAAGCTTTACTACACGACTGTCTTTGCTTGACTATATTGCTTTACCTTTCATTGCTTTAGTAGGCGGTGGTATCACTGCGTGGTTATCAATAGGGGTAGGGGAGTTGGTGGCTGTGTATTTAATTATTTGTCGCTTTAATGTGACTTTTGCTATTGCTGCTGCCGTTATATTGAGTGCATTGACAGTATGGGCTGGGATTGTGTTTCACATACTCATTACTCAAGCCGTATATTGGCCAGTGGTATTATTTGCTGGTGCGGGTGCCATAGTAGGCGGTATTTTAGCTAAACAGTTGGTTTTGTATTTCTCAGTCAAAAATTTAAAGCTGTTTTTTGCAGGATGGATATTTATTTTAGGGATCACATCTTTACCCATCTAATCGCCTAAGGTAGGTTATGTGTCATGACTCTCTATTATAGCCTTTATTCTTGCAATCGATTAAACAGTATTCAGTAGTTAAAATTTCTTATTCTAGTGATCTGGGCGTCACTGCGGAGCGTCTTGATTGCAAGGATGTTATTGTGTCAGAAGAGCCGTTACAAATATGGCTTTCTGCTCACCCCAATTCACCCCCAGAATTATTATTTACCACTATGCGCACTCCTGGAGATGATCATCATTTAGTTCTAGGGTGGTTATATTCAAGTGGCGCAATTCAGGACACTACAAAAATTCTGTCGATTCACCATACAGGAACAGGGCGATTGAAATCTCAGCCCACAAATCGAGTACAAGTCAATTTGGCAGAAGGCGCAAATTTTAACCTTGAAACGTTTCAGCGTATTGACGTAATGAACTCGGCATGTGGGGTATGTGGCCAGCAAAGTATCGAGAATATATTAGACAAATTACCCCAAGATTTAACCAGAGATACCCGAGCACCATTGCTTCCGATTGCCGCTGTCTACACGTTGACAAAACAATTAAGAGATAAACAAGTGATATTTGGTCAAACGGGTGGCAACCATGGTGTGGCGTTATTTGATCAAGGATTACAAATATTGGATGTGCGTGAAGATGTTGGCAGACATAATGCGTTTGATAAACTAATAGGTGCCAACATGAATATCTTGGCAGGTGATATTGATCCGATTAAACAGAATTTAGGTGTGGTGCTGAGTTCAAGAGCCAGTTTTGAACTAGTACAAAAAGCGGCAATGGTAAATATTAGATATATTATAGCTATGAGTGCCCCGTCTAGTTTAGCCATAGACTTAGCCAAAGACTGCGATATTTGCCTGCTCGGTTTTATAAAATCTTCAGAAAATTTGAGCGGATTTACAATCGAATTCAATGTCTATTCAAACCCGCACATGTTGATTTAAATTAGTTGTGGGCTTGAATTATCTTAATGTGCAAGTTCGCATGATGCACATTTATTACTAGCTAGGTTTTACTAAAACACGACTAACTATTATCACTGCCCAAATTACCGAGTAAATTGCAAAGACCACAATCATCCATTGCGGCATACTCATATCCATAAATGACCAGTTAATATCCCCACAGTCACCGGTTGCACTAAAGATAGACGGAAGCCATTCGTGCAAAGGTGCCCAGAAGGGAAAATTAGGTACAAACTCACAAGTAGCAAAGAATGGATTCACAGCGGTTTGAATATCCATATGTTCGATGGCTATCAGTAAGCCCCAAATAGCGGATATGCCCCATCCTACATAACCTATTAGTCGTGTAATAAGGTTGTTAAATAACATCGCCGGTATAGCCGCAAACATAACCCCAAACAAGGCGGTACGTTGGTAAATACACATAATGCACGGACGTAAATCCGTAACATATTGGAAATACAAAGCGCCCATTTCCAAGCTCAGCGCAGAGACAAATAATAGTCCCCACGCGCGCTTATCAGTAGATAATGACGATAGTTTTTTTAACAATAACAAGCTTACGTCCTTATTTAATGAGGTAACGCTTCACTGCCTGGTATCGTCCCAGAGTGACGCTCAATAAATTGTATTTCATACAACCACTGTGTCAAGTCGTACAATCCAAAATAAGTCGCAGCCAAGCCAACGAGTGTTAATACCACTGTGTAAGGCAGTGCCATATACACCATGGTGCCATAGGATAGTCTCAGTAATGGGGCTATGGCTGATGTTAGTAAAAATAAGAACGCGGCCTGACCGTTAGGGGTGGCAACACTAGGTAAGTTGGTACCTGTATTAATGGCAACAGCCAATAAATCAAATTGGTCACGAGTGATGACGCCGTTATTTAGTGCAGCTGTCACTTCGGTGATATATACCGAGCCAACAAACACATTGTCACTGACCATAGATAACAAGCCATTAGCCAAATAAAACATAACTAGTTGAGTGTTACCCTCAAAAGTGAGTACCCAGTTTATTACTGGGCTAAATAAGCCTTGATCGATGATTACCGCTACAATGCCAAAAAA
>CAJQKX010000831.1 GCA_905479025.1 uncultured Paraglaciecola sp. | reverse complement strand
GGTACTTTTCCCGTTGAGGTAATTGATCTCATTTATAAAACAATGGTTGCAAAATGGCAGTCGCAGGGTAAACGAGAAGCTCAGATTAAAGAACTATGGAACCAATATGTGCCAGAGCACCTACTTCCAAGGCTACATGGCTATGAGCTAATGATGGCCCCATATGCTATAGCGCATATGAAAATTGGGCTAAAACTTTATGAGACTGGTTATCGTTTTAAGAGTGATGAGCGTACACGCATATATCTTACAAATGCTCTTGAGCCTGCTAGGGATACTTCTGGAACTTTTGCTTTTGCTATTCCAGCGCTCGCAAATGAAGCAGAAGAAGTAAATGTTATTAAACTCAATCAACGATTCACAGTTATTATTGGAAATCCACCTTACTCTGGCGTGTCATCTAATAATGGTGACTGGATACGAAACCTTTTGCGTAGCTCGGATCAGACGACATTATCGAGTTACTTTGAATTTGCTGGGCAGCCACTCAGAGAGTCCAATACACGTTGGTTGAATGATGATTACGTGAAGTTTTTTAGGCTTTCGCAGTCGCTAATTTCAGCCAGCCGAGTTGGTATACAAGGAATGATAACAAACAGTAGTTATTTAGATAACCCGACGTTTAGAGGTATGCGCGAATCTCTATCAAAGCTATTTTCAAAAACATACCTTGTGAATTTGCATGGTAATGTCAAAAAAAGAGAGAAAGGCTTAGATGGATTAAAAGATGAAAATGTCTTTGATATCCAACAAGGAGTAGCAATTAGTCTGATGATTGCAGCGCCATCAGCTGGGGAGTTTAGCTATTGTGATATGTCTGGCCCGCGGGCTGCAAAGTATAAATCTCTAGACCACACTGCATTTAATGATTTTGAATGGAACTTACTTACTCCCGACCCCAAACTTCTTCTCTGGAGGATATTCGATAATACTAACTTTGGTGAATACCAGGAGTACCATCCTATCGGGGAAGTCATGTCGCTGCGTGGGGAAGCTGGTCGGGGAGATTCTTGGGCAAAAGGATTGGCAACGACCAAAGATCACCTATTCATTTCCTTTGGAAGACAGGACTTACTTGATAAGATTGGATTGCTTGCATCATTGGAGACTTCAGAAGAGGAAATAAAAGAGACACTAGGGCTAGAAGATACCCCGTACTTTAAAATTGCGGATGTTCGAAAAAAAATTAATGTTGGAGACTGGAGGCAACGAATTTGTAAGGTTCTCTATCGCCCATTTGATGTAAGGTATATGTATTGGCACCCGGAGTTGTATGATGTTGGGCGTGGTGCTTCGAGTAAAAATGTAATGCGCCACATGTTCAAGAAAAACATTGCTCTTGTCACTTCAAGGATGACTAAAGGAGAAAATTTCGCTCATGCTTTTGTAACTGATCTACCCGTAGAAGTTATTTCTTTATCAAGTAAATCGTCAAATAATGCTTTTGTTTTTCCAAGTATTTATTACCCAAAAATCGCAAATGGGGAGACCTTATTTAATGACCATGGTTCTGGCGTTCCAAACGTTTCGACTACTTTTTTAACTGGATTGAAAAACCTCACGCTTGGGATTGACGAAGAAAAAATTATATCTAGTAAACTTCTTCATACTACCGTTATTCATTACGTTTATGCAATTTTATATAGCAACGGCTATCGAAAACGTTACGCTTCTTTTTTGACTGTAGATTTTCCACGTATTCCTTTGCCGGCCACGATAAAATTGCTCGTTAGTTTGGAGTCGCTTGGAAAAGATTTAGTTTCTGCACATATAATGAGTTCAGTTAGCGGTGAGAACGTGATAAAATTAATTGGGCAAGGACCTTTTGAGATAGAAAAAATCTCTTATTCAGATGGTATTGTTTGGGTGGATAAAGCTCAGACACTCGGGATTATGAACGTCCCTCAAAATATTTGGTTTTTTCATATTGGAGGTTATCAAGTATGTGAGAAATGGCTCAAAGACCGTGGACCCAAAAAGGGTAATCCTGGACTTATTTTGACTAAAGATGACATCATTCATTACCAAAAAGTCATCAATTCAATTGATGAAACCATTCGCATTATGAACAAGATTGATATTGTGATTGATGCTTGTGGAGGTTGGCCAGACGCTTTCGTTGAGGTGAATACTTAGCCAATAATTTAATCACACCATGCATGATAATTAACGGGACAATTAATGAAAAAGTCATATTTGTTGAAAATTGTGGAGTAGAAGCTATTGCTTATAAGTGATCTAAAAAGTTATGATAGAAAGTAAACTTTCTAAAACGATTTTACTGACTTTGATCAATTTTGTTGATGCTAAAGAATAAGTTTAAACATAACAGAAGTGCTGTAGGGAGTATGGTGATGTTAGACAAAAAATTAAATATGGACACAATCGTTGTTCCTGCTTCTCCAGAAGGATTTCAAAATGTTTTTTTAGGGCAGCAGTGCTGGTATTCCTTTAAGCTCTCCAAGCGAGCCCATGAAGAGTTGCAGTATATTGCAGTTTACCAAACTAGACCAATTTCTGCTATCACTCATTATGCTAAAATTGAAAGAATTGAACTGCGTCAAGACAAAAAATATATTGCATATTTAGAAAAGGGCACAACACGAGAAATTGGTCCAATAAGATATGACCATGGTGCACTTACTGTGATTCAAAGCCCTAGGTATTT
>CAJQKX010000830.1 GCA_905479025.1 uncultured Paraglaciecola sp. | reverse complement strand
TGATAAAGCAAAACAAGTAAAACAAGTAAAACAAGTAAAACAAGTAAAACAAGTAAAACAAGTAAAACAAGTAAAACAAGTAAACAGGGTCAGAGAATTGGATTATGTGAAAAAAATCCCAACCTTTTAGCACGCAACGACAGTATGTAGAAATTGCTGTAGGGCCGGGCCATTGAGGTGTGTGAGTTCAATCTATCGATGCTACTCACATGCCAAAGCAGACTATCAAAACCAATTTTATTGGGTAATAGCTAAGACCGCTTATGGCAAGTACCCATTAACTTGATAGCCCTGTTCGTCTTTTTTTTGTTCTGAAATTTGCAGTTTTAAGATGCACCACAACGGTAATACTTTTAGTCAGCAGGTTATCCCACAATTCTAATCTAAAGCGTCACACAGTCGTTTCTTTAACTGCACTTGTTCTGTGTGAGTCAGTGGCTGGTCAAACTCGTTACTCACAATAAATAAATCTTCTGCACGCTCTCCAATAGTGGATATTTTGGCTTGATGCAACTTGAAATTAAAGGCAATAAATTGTTCACTTATGTTAGCAAGTAACCCCGGTGCATCTAGGGCTTCAAGCTCAATCAAGGTGACATTGGTTTGGCTAGGGTAGAATCTAATTTTGGTTTTTACATCCAACTGCTTCATTTGACGTGACATTTTGCGTCTGTTGATGTGTTCTTCGCCAGGTTTATTTAACTGAGTTTCTACGGCTTCTCGTAAACTGTTTAAACGTGATTCAGAGGTGATCCTATCGCCGTTATGTTCAAATATAGTAAAGCTATCAAATATAAAGCCATCTTGTGTACGCATGATTTGTGCATCGTGGATAGAGCAATTTCGGCTATCTAGCACAGACGCTATTTGAGCAAACATCATGGGTCTATCTTTACCATATACCATTAATTCAGCACCTGCTTTAGACGTGTCAGCACTGGTGCCAACCATCAAAAAGTCATCGGTCATAGGGTGAGCGGCTAATATGAGGTTAGCATGCCATGCGATCTGTGTTGGTTTAAAACGAGTAAAATAATCATCACTGAGGCGTTGCCAAAACTGTAATATTTGCGTCTCGTTCATGCCGTTGTCAAGCATAGAGGCCATCGCTTGGGCTTGATGTTCGCTGATCCTGTCTTGTAACGCCACTTTGCACTCTAAACCATTGTCTAAGGCCTTTTGTGTGAGTAAATATAATTCTCTTAAGAGTGTTGCTTTCCAATCGTTCCATAGATTGTCATTGGTTGCCCGAATGTCGGCGAGGGTTAACACATATAAGTGGTTTAAATTGTTGTGGGTACGCACCGCTTGTGCAAACTCGTTGATCACTGTCGGGTCGTAAATATCTCGTCTTTGTGCGATGACAGACATTAACAGATGACTTTCCACTAACCATCTAATGAGTTCAGTATCGATAGCATTGATGTCATGGTGTCGACAAAACTCTGCTACGTCCACTGCGCCCAGTTTAGAGTGGTCACCATTTCGGCCCTTTCCAATATCATGATAAATGGCAGCAATATATAACAGCTCTGGCTTATCTAGGTTTTTGACTATATTCCCACAACGAGGGAATTCTTTATTCTCAGGTTGTGAATAATGATAAATATTCTTGACCAATCGATGAGTATGTTCGTCAACTGTGTAAGCATGGAATAGATCAAATTGCATCATGCCCACTATGTTATCCCACTGAGGGATATAAGCCTGCAAAATGCCATGCTTATGCATAATATCCCAGCCTAACGCAAAAAAGTCTGGGTGTTTGGCTAATTTTAAAAATAACTCACGACATTCTGCCCGTTCTACATAATATTGCTGTCGAAACTCTCGTCTTGCCAAGCGTAATTGGCGCAAACAATCAGAATGTAAATCTTGTATTTGAGGAGTATCTGCAATCAATAGTAGAAATTGTAAAATAGCTTCTGGAGAGGCGAATACGTTATCTTTCGTCGGGGCAATATAACCGTCGAGTAGTTCAAAGTTTGTATTGATTTTAATATGTTGTTTGACGTTCAAGTTAAGAACATCTTGGCTAAAGCGTTGCATTAACATTTTGTTCAATTCACTAATACGCCTAACGGTTCTGAAAAAGGCTTTCATCATGCGCTCTACTGACGCTTTCCCTTCGTCGCCATAACCTAATCGTGTGGCAACATCTGTTTGATAATCGAATAATAAGCGGTTTTCACTGCGACCAGCCACAATGTGTAAAGCAAACCTAATCCGCCAAAGGCTTTCACGACATTCTATTAACTCATCAAATTCTTGTTGATTAAAATAACCATGTGCCACTAAGTCTTTGCCATCTGTCGCGTTAAAATGCTTCTTTGCCACCCAACCTATAGATTGGATGTCTCTTAAGCAACCAGGGCTTTCTTTGACGTTAGGCTCCAAGTTATATGACGTGTCTTTAAATTTTCGATGACGTTCTTTTTGTTCTTGATATTTTGCCAAGAAAAAATCTTTGCTGCTCCAATAGCTCCGTGAGTTGAGTTTTTCTTGTAAGTCTTCAAAAGTCACTTCACAGCCAATTAATAAACGTGCTTCGACTAAGTTTGTCGCTATAGTGACGTCTTGTTTCGCTAGCTGAAACGTTTCTTTGATGGTACGCACTGATTGCCCAACATCTAATCCAATATCCCATAAAAGTGTAATAAACTGACTTATATGTTCTTGTTGTTTTTTTGATAACGATTTTTTGCTTAGCACTAGCAAATCGATATCTGAGTGAGGTTGTAGTTGTCCTCTTCCGTATCCACCTACTGCAATTAAGGCTAAATGATGCTCAAGATGCAAGTCCATTAATTGCCAGATATGCCTCAGTAATGCATCGGCTAATGTGGCCCTGCCTAACACCAGCCCTGTGACTTCTCCTGTACTCAATTCACTCTCTAGCCATTCGTAACTATTTGCCACTATGGTTTTGTACGCAGCAATATTATCTGCATTGTTGATCAGTTTTATTTGGTTAAGTAGGCTGTGTAGAGACAACGTGAATACCTTTAAATGAGTGGTGGCCTAATCAATTAACACAAATTACGTGAATCACGGGTTATGACAAATAACTATTTACAGCAAGTAATGATTATTTGTCATAAGGTTTGATGAATGATGACCAGCGTGATACAGAGCTAGTGATTGATAATACGTTCAATATCTTCGTCGTCTCGTAGGGTCAAAATTTCGACGCCGTTGGCAGTGACCAGCAAGGTATGTTCCCACTGTGCGCTTAAACTCCGATCTTTGGTGACGACAGTCCATTTATCAGGTAATACTTTTGAATAACGTTTACCTGCATTGATCATCGGTTCAATGGTAAAGCACATTCCCTCTTCAAGAGTTTCTCCGGTGTTAGGCTTTCCGTAATGCACTACTTGAGGGTCTTCATGAAAGTTGGCACCTATACCATGACCACAATATTCACGCACAATTGAATAATTGTGACTTTCAGCATATTGTTGAATAACATGGCCAATGTCTCCTAAACGAGCGCCAGGCTTGACCATTTTTATTCCTTTATACAAAGACTCTTGCGTCACCCTGATCAGTCTTTCAGTCATTATAGAGGCTTTTCCTACCACAAACATTTTTGATGTGTCGCCGTGATAACCGTCTTTAATAACAGTTACATCAATATTAACTGAATCTCCATCTTTGAGTTGCTTATCAGCAGGAATACCATGGCAAATAACATGATTGACTGAAGTACAAACAGATTTTGGAAAAGGTGGGTTGCCATAATTAAGAGGAGCAGGAATGCACTTTTGGACATCAACAATATAATTGTGACAAATCTGATTCAGCTCATTGGTGGTCACACCTTTTTTGACATATTCACCAATCATTTGCAATACATCTGCAGCAAGGCGTCCAGCGACGCGCATTTTCTCAATTTCAGCTGGTGTTTTAATTGTGACAGGCAATGCTCTATTCCTACTAAATACAATTCGTTTAATAAACACTATTGTATCTTTTCGGAGTGAATCCTGCCAGAGCTGAATAAAGATGGTTATTAAATTGTCTATTTGTGCTCAATCACAGGACGCTAGTTTCTGATTAAGCTATGTGATTTTTGCGTTTGGTTATTGTTTAATTTTAATAATTAATCTTTTTTGAAGCGACTATAAAGGGTTCAAGAAACCGAACCCCCGAATAGGTACTAACAAAGATACGCTCTATATTGGTGTTTTTAAGTTAGCCAATAACTAAGGTTGCTTAGGCTGAGAACAGTCAGATTGCTGATTTCCCCAAAGTAACTATGAATATTCGTTGCGCAAATGTTTTTCATTTATTTTGACTCAGGGCGAATACTGATTTTTATGTAATAAAATCTTTAGCTTAGGGTAAAGATTTTTGGTTGATTTTAATCGTTATTATTAATACTTAACTTGAATATATATCACCCCCATGCTATAAAATGCACCGCTGAAATTAATGGAGGTGTGACCCCCTACGTAATTATCGCGAAGAAGCTAAGTAAATTAGCGTAAATATCACACATACATCGACACATTTTTCGGGGTGTCTACTAAGAGCTTTTCTAAGTGGATCGAGAACTGGGATGTATGGAGGCCTAACCCCTATTAAGGAATTTTTATAATGGCAAATGTATCTATGCGCGACATGCTTCAGGCAGGCGTACACTTTGGACACCAGACCCGTTATTGGAACCCAAAAATGAAACCTTTCATTTTTGGATCACGTAATAAAGTCCATATCATCAATCTAGAAAAAACAGTTCCTATGTTCAACGAAGCACTTAACTTCGTTGGTAACATAGCTTCTAAGAAAGGTAAAATCCTTTTTGTTGGTACTAAGCGCGCTGCAAGTGATGCAGTGAAAGACGCAGCAGACAAATGTGACCAATTCTATGTTAACAAACGCTGGTTAGGCGGTATGTTAACTAATTGGAAAACAGTTCGTCAGTCAATCAAACGTTTAAAAGAACTTGAACAGCAAAGCCAAGACGGTACGTTTGAAAAATTGACCAAAAAAGAAGTGTTAATGCTCACGCGCGAGATGACCAAGCTTGAAACTAGCCTTGGTGGGATCAAAAACATGGGTGGTCTACCAGACGTGTTATTTGTTGTTGATGCAGACCATGAGCACATTGCTATCACTGAAGCTGGCAACTTAGGTATCCCAGTTGTTTCAATTGTTGATACTAATTCAAACCCAGACGGTGTTGATTACATCGTACCTGGTAATGATGATGCTATCCGTGCTGTTCAACTTTATCTAAATGCTGCAGCTGATGCTGTTATCAATGGCCGTGATCAAAACCTAGAAGCGCAAGCTGAAAAAGGTGAGTTCGTAGAAGCTGCTGAGTAATCCGCTTAGAGATAAACGACACTCTAGGTAGCGAGCATCTGCTACCTAACACGAATAAATTAAACGGGGGCCTATGCCCCTGTTTTTAAATCTTAATTTCATATAATTTGTTTAATTGATTAGTTTGAATGAGTCATACAAATTATTTTGGTGAGGAAACGAAAATGGCAGTGACTGCAGCCCTAGTAAAAGAATTGCGTGAGCGTACAGCCGCCGGCATGCTTGATTGTAAAAAAGCATTGGTTGAAACTGATGGTGATATTGAGCTGGCAATCGAAAATATGCGTAAGAATGGTCAAGCGAAAGCCGCTAAAAAGGCAGGTCGTATTGCCGCTGAAGGTGTGATTTTGACTAAAGTTGCTAAAGGTGTAGCAACTATGATGGAAGTGAACAGTGAGACTGATTTTGTTGCTCGTGATGATGGTTTTGTGTCGTTCGGTCAAAAATTAATTGAAGTGGCATTTGCCAATAAGATTAACGACATGGACACACTCAATAGTACTGAAGTCGATGGCGTTAAAATCAGCGAATTACGTGATACCCTAGTAGCTAAAATCGGTGAGAACATCAGCCCTCGTCGTGTTGTTACTGTTGAAGGTGATAACCTTGGTGCTTACGTTCACAGCGCACGTATTGGTGTTATTGCAATTTTACAAGGTGGTGATGAAGAATTAGCTAAAGACATCGCTATGCATGTTGCTGCTTCTAGCCCATTCTTTGTAAAGCCTGAAGATGTGCCTACTGAAGTCGTAGCTAAAGAAAAAGAAATTCAGCTTGATATTGCTCTTCAATCTGGCAAACCACCTGAGATTGCAGAAAAAATGGTTTCTGGTCGTATGAAGAAGTTTACTGGTGAAATCAGTTTGACAGGCCAGCCTTTCGTTAAAGATCCTTCTATCCTGGTTGCTGATTTACTTAAATCAAAAGGTGCTGACGTCATTAACTTCGTACGTTTTGAAGTTGGTGAAGGCATCGAGAAAAAAGAAGAAGACTTTGCAGCTGAAGTGGCTGCTCAAATGGAAGCTGTTAAAAAATAAAAATGCTACAAGCATGAATACCAATATCAATTTTAATTTACGCTGAGACATGCATTTTATAGTTGTTTGGGTATAATACTGGCACCTCAAATTGAGGTGCTTTTTTATATATACCTGTATTGTTTGGTATCTGTTATTTTAAAACAACACAGGTATATGTACGATAGGCCTATAGGCCCTAACATCACAGCCTTTTATCACCTTTAGGAAATGTCACTCTATGAGTATCGCACCCAAGTCCGCTTATCGAAGAATATTGTTAAAACTCAGTGGTGAAGCATTAATGGGAGATGAAGGCTTTGGCATCGATCCAAAAGTGCTAGAACGCATGGCACAAGAAATAAAAGAAATAGTTGAGTTGGGTGTTGAAGTGGGTTTGGTTATTGGTGGTGGTAACCTGTTTCGAGGAGAAGGTTTGGCCAAAGCTGGTATGAACCGTGTAGTTGGTGACCATATGGGTATGTTAGCTACTGTTATGAATGGTCTTGCAATGCGTGATGCATTGCACCGTGCTTTTGTTAACGCCCGTTTGATGTCCGCTATTCCTTTAAATGGTGTGTGTGACAACTACAACTGGGCAGAGGCCATCAGTTTACTAAAGTCTGGTCGCGTAGTGATTTTTTCTGCGGGTACGGGGAATCCCTTCTTTACTACTGACTCTGCTGCTTGTTTACGCGGAATTGAAATTGAAGCGGATGCAGTATTAAAAGGGACCAAAGTAGATGGCGTATACGACGATGATCCAGCCAAAAATCCAGAAGCAAAATTATACAAAGTATTGTCTTATGATGAAGTGCTAGACAAAGAATTAAAAGTAATGGATTTGGCAGCCTTCACTCTTGCTCGCGATCATAATGTACCCATTCGTGTGTTTAAAATGAATAAACCTGGCTGTATGAGAGCGGTTGTAATGGGCGAAAATGTAGGTACGTTGATTTGCCATACTGAAGAAATAAAACAAATAAAGTAGAAAAAGGAAAACTATTGTGATTGACGAAATTAATGATGACGCGCGTCAGCGCATGGAAAAAAGTATCAGCGTGTTAAAGGGGCAACTTTCAAAAATTCGAACTGGCCGAGCACATCCAAGCCTACTCGATAGCATTATGGTGCCTTATTACGGTTCAGACACGCCACTTAAACAGCTAGCCAATATCATTGCAGAAGATTCTAGGACGTTAGCACTAACAGTGTTTGATAAAAGTTCTGCAAAAGCGGTTGAAAAGGCCATTATGCAATCAGACCTAGGTCTTAATCCTATGAGTGCAGGTTCTGTTATGCGTATACCAATGCCTGCTTTGACTGCAGAGCGCCGTAAAGACTTGATTCGTGTTGTGCGTAGTGAAGCTGAACAAGGTAAAGTAGCTGTCCGTAATATTCGTCGTGATGCGAATAGTGATATAAAAGAATTATTGAAAGAAAAAGAAATCAGTGAAGATGACAGCCGTCGTGGTGAAGATGATGTTCAAAAACTAACCGATGCTTTTGTAAAGGAAATTGATGAAATTTTAGTAGCAAAAGAAAAAGACTTAATGGAAGTGTGATTGAGCTATAACTGATAATGAATTCATCTGAACCATTACTCGAACCCACGATGCCACAACATGTTGCTATTATCATGGATGGCAACGGCCGCTGGGCTAAGAAAAAAGGCAAAATCCGCACTTTTGGTCATAAAGCGGGTGTTAAAGCAGTGCGAGCAGCTGTTTCCTATGCATTAAAAAATGGTGTGAAAGTGCTCACACTGTTTGCTTTTAGCAGTGAAAATTGGAACCGACCATCCGAAGAGATTGGGGTGCTAATTGAACTCTTTAAGATGGTGCTTGGCAGTGAAGTTAAAAAACTGCATAAAAATAATGTCAGGCTCAACATAATTGGTGATATGAGTCGGTTTGATAGTAAACTGGTTAATAGGATAAGCGAAGCAGAGGCTCTTACTGAAAAAAATGATAGTCTAGTTTTAAATATTGCCGCCAACTATGGCGGTCGATGGGACATAGTGAATGCGGCTAAAGAGTTAATTAAACAAGTACAAGCTTGTCAAGTTGATGTGGCAGATATCGACGAAGATACATTTGCACGTCATACCTGTGTAGCAAGTTTACCCTCAGTAGACTTATTGATCCGCACCGGTGGGGAACAAAGAGTCAGTAATTTTTTGTTATGGCAAATTGCCTATGCTGAATTATATTTCTCAGAAGACTTTTGGCCAGATTTTAATGAAGCCGTTTTCCAAGCTGCGGTGGACGCTTTTCATGAACGTCATAGACGTTTCGGTAAAACCTCAGAGCAAGTAAGTTAATGATTAGTAAAAATAAAATCAATAAATGTGAGAAGAATCCGTGCTAAAAAAACGGATTATCACCGCGCTCATTCTTGCCCCTTTGGCGTTATTTGCCATTTTATATTTACCCCTATTCAGCTTTGAAATTATGATTGCATTAGTTATGGGCCTAGGTGCTTGGGAATGGTCAAGTATGTCGGGTATGACCCGCACTTTCATAAAAAATACCTATGCCGCACTAGTCGTTGCAGTCTGCCTGATATTGTCATATGTGCTGCCTTCAGATTTAATTTGGTATCAAGGTCAGCTAAATAGTTTATATACCTACATACTATCCATAGCGGTCATATGGTGGGTAGTGTCCTTGGCGATGATTATTGCCTATCCCAGATACAGTTCTGTGTGGAATACCAGTAAAATACTCCGAGGTACATTTGGTTTTTTAACTCTCATACCGACCTGGGTTGCAGTTGTTTCACTTCGCACAAGTTTGTACGATGTTGATCCATACTACGGCGCATCTTTAATTTTTTATGTGTTGGGTATTGTTTGGGCCGCTGATATTGGTGCTTTTTTTGTTGGCGTGAAATTTGGAAAACATAAGTTGCGGCCTGAAGTCTCGCCAGGTAAGACCATTGAAGGCCTTATGGGAGGTGTTTTTGCATCTTCAGCCATTATTGCTTTTGC
>CAJQKX010000829.1 GCA_905479025.1 uncultured Paraglaciecola sp. | reverse complement strand
CCAAATATCTGCCCAATCTGGCTCCTTACCAAACATGTGATGTTGGCTCTGAATACGCGAGTAGCAAATAAACGTACGTAGTACACGCCTGCCATCAAAAACACCAACGATAAACCGACTTGCCAGACTGGTACACTCATTGAAGCAATACGCATAGGCATAAAGCTGATAGAGGTAAGAGGCACTAAAGATAATACTGTGGCCACCTGCCCATTGGGTTCTCCCATCACAATAAACACCAACATAACGGGTAACATGGGTAGTAGCATCAACCCAGTTTTCCCTGAGTGATTAGGGTCATCTATGGTCGCAGCAAAACCAACAAATACATAATTCCAAAATAACACACCTGTGACACAAAAAATTAAAATCTGTATCATTACTGTGGCTGACACATTCATAGTTTCGCTACCACCGTCTGAAAAAACGGCGACGCCAGTAAACACAATTGCCATCACAAAACATGTGGTCAACAAGCTTTTAATACTCGACAGACACAGGCCTAATGCTTTGCCGTCGACCCATTCTTGATGGCTTATACAGGTGAGTAATTGTTCGGTAATACGGTGTTGTTTTTCTTGTGTCACCGAGGTGAGTGATAAACCAAAGCTAGTAAAAACTGCCATCGCACTTAAAATGGCTGCAAGCAGTCCAAGCACTTTTACACTGCTGCCCACCACTTCTTCTGCTTGATTTACAAACGTCATGGATATCGGGTTCTGTAATTTTTTTAATTGTTCCGGGCTAATGTCCATCGCCCTTAACAATATATCTTTTTGTTCAGCAACCAATGCTTGTTCTAATTCTTGTTGCCAAACACTTTGCTGAGCAATATACAGAGTAAACTCGTCTGACTGATCAACCTTTAATATACCATCCAGCGATAATTCAGCTATCTTCTCGAATAGTTGTTGCTCTTCGACGCTAGTATCTAGTGAAGACAACACAAATTTACTGTTTAGCTCAGTCTGTAACTGACCTATAACGGCTATATTAATGGTTTTCTGGGTACTTGATTGGCTCCACATCTGCACAGCAAAAATTGCTGCATAGATTAATAACATTAAAAAATAGCCTATTAGTTCCTGTTTCCATTTAAAGTTGCGCATAAATTCCCAACGCGCAACCAATAGCACCTTATCCATTATGTGGCTCCTTTGACACTGTCAATGTAGATGTCATGTAAACTGGGTTGTTCAGTTTGTAAACTTTCAATTTGATGCTCGGTTAACATACTTTGTAAAAACTGAGGAACATGGCATGACGGCGCCAAAGTAAATTGAATGGTATGGGTATCAATACTGATAACTTGGATGATTTGCTCGGTCAGTAAAAAGGATTCAATGTTGACTGGATCACTAAATGTCACCGTTAAATTGGTGCCTAGTTGCGCGGCTTGGCGAATATCTTTAATTGAACCATATAGCGTTGCCTTACCTTTATTCATCAACATAAACCTGTCGGCTAACTTTTCAACTAAGGACATTTGATGGGCGCTGAGAATAATAGTGGTCCCTTGTTGCCTTAACAACTGCAGAAATGATATGACTTTTTCTTGGTTAATGGGATCTAAACCGGAAAAAGGTTCGTCAAGAAAGACGATTTTGGGTCGGTGAATGATGGCACTGATCAATTGCACTTTTTGTTGATTACCTTTGGATAGGGTCTTCAGTTGGTCTTTTTGTCGTTCTGCTAAATCGAAGCTGGTTAGCCACATGTTGGCCTGCTCTGATGCATCTGCTCTTGTCATCCCTTTTAACTGCCCCATGTAAACTAGGGTGTCTTGAATGTTGCTCTCTTGATATAGGCCTCGTTCTTCAGGCAAATACCCAAAGTCGCCACTGACTAATTTGGGTATCTTTTGACCTTCAATATCTGTAAATGAAATCACTCCAGTATCAGGATAGGTCAAGCCGATTAACATACGAATTGTAGATGATTTACCTGCACCGTTAGGTCCAAGTAAAGCGAAAATCTCTCCCGATTTTACTTCAAAAGATAAATCATCCACGGCGAGTACTTCAGCGTATTGTTTTCTAATCTGTTTGACTGATAATTGCACACCCTCTCCTTTTTAATCACACAGCTATTTTTATATCAGCTTACCCTTTGTGAAATTCCCTATATCAGCTTAATTGTTTCAAAAAATATTATTGGCCAGTTATTGGGCTAATTGTGTTGCAACAATTTGATCAAGCAGGCCAATCATTAATTTCGTGCCTGTACCTGAAGCAATACCATCAAACACATTTTCAACATTTTTGCCGTGTTGCCCGCCAGCTAAATCACTAATAGAACGAATAATTACCCAGTCTACATTATTAACAAAACATACTTGTCCAACAGCAGCTGATTCCATTTCAGTCACCTCGGCACTGTACACCCGTTGTAACCAATTACGGTATTCTGCGTTATCAAGAAATACTGAACCGGTGACACCATTACCGCCCACTTTGATTTGAATAGGTTTCCCTGAAGGCATATTGATTGGACTCACGGCTTTAACCGCTTTTTTAGCCAAATCGATTAATTCAGGCGTGGCGCTAAAATAGGGCATTTGCTTAGGTTTATCCCAGCCCTGTTTAACTATTGTCATTTCTTCTGGATGAATATAGCCATAGTTTTCATAAGCGGGTGAATGTGGGTCTTGTTCGCGTCTTTCTTTGTATCTTTGAAGCGCGTTTTCATAATAGTCGGGTAATACAAAGCTGCCGGCCTTTTTGGGATCAGGATTGACATATACGGACTCATCATGAAAATACCAACGTTCTGGTACTGAGATGTCACCCGGCTGAAAATCAGGATTGACAGCACCGGCAATACCCATCATTACCACTCGGTCAATAGGGAAATAATCCAGTGCCATCTGCATCGTCATAGCCGCATTAGGCACACTGATACCTGTAGTAAATATTACCACTGGCTCGCCTTTGTAAGAGCCCAGTTGGTATTTGACCCCCCTGATGGTAAGCGTTTGATTGATTTGGGCATCAGCCAGTTGACTGAATGCTTCATCAATCGCTTTAATTTCTGGGGCGTAGGCGGCAACAATCGCGGTCCATTTATTTTCATCTGTAAACTCTTTTGGCCCATAAGCGTTAATATCTTTTGCAAAAGAGCTGTTTGCAATTAGTAAGGAGCTAGAGATAAGAAGAAAATAGATGCTGATTTTATTTAACATAATAACATTACTCTTATATGAATGTGTTTCCGCACTATAAAAGTGCAAAGGAATAGTAGGAAATGGCCAAGTCGGAATTATTTACCGTAATTGCACCAAATTAGTGAGATTTTTTATCTCAGGCGTTTAAATATAGGAAGTTCATGCCATTAGTTGTATGACTGCACTAACTCGCTAAATAATTATTTACCTATTAAGCGTAGAAACTCGTTTCTGGTTGCATCAGATGTGCGCATGGAGCCCAGCATTACTGAGGTGATCATCGATGCGTTTTGCTTTTGAACACCGCGCATCATCATACACATGTGTTTGCCTTCCATTATAACCCCTACACCTGATGCCCCCGTTACTTTCTGCACTGCATCGGCAATTTGTTTGGTTAAGCCTTCTTGGATTTGTAAA
>CAJQKX010000828.1 GCA_905479025.1 uncultured Paraglaciecola sp. | reverse complement strand
AATAAAGATAAAGTAAATATTTTTGCAATCAGTTTTGACCCCTTGAACAATGAGCAACTATTGGCACTTCAACAAAAATATAATATCCAGTTTCCTGTAATAGATAGTCTTAATTCAATGCCATGGAACCGACCACCTAACGCCTTGCCGACAACTTATATTCTTGATGCCAACGGGAAAGTACAAAAGCAATTGAAAGGCGAACAAAGTGCGAAACAACTAATACACACTATTAATGTGCTAAAGGGTTTGTAATCGTTCTTGCGCGGCTCTGAATTGCTGTATTCTGGCCCTTATCCTTTGTTTCTCAATTTTACGTTTGTCAGCATAATTGTAAGCTGTATGTAATTCATCTATTGCTTTTGGATAAGCCGCCACTAATGCATAAACTTCGGCTTTTACCTGGTGCATCTCTAGCTTTTGCTGGCTAATGCGATAGGCATCTGAAAGCAAATCGTAGGCCAACATATTGTCTGGATTAATGAGTAAATAATCTTTTAAAAGGGATATGGCCCGCTCAAAATTTCCAGATTGGATCAACACATTGGCCAAGTTTAAGGTCAACACTGGGTTGAAAGGTGCATGAATAATTTGTGCTGATAATCTGTCAATGGCATTTGTATGTTGATTCATTTCTATAGCAATATCGGTATAGGTATCTAAATAGAATAAATTATCTGGGTTTTTGCTCAACAGTATATTTATCAATTTTAATGCGGGTTTTAATTGTTCGTTGGCCAAATATGATAACGCTAAACCATATTCAGCTGCTTGTTTAAAAATATAACTTTGTTTTTGCAATATGTCAGAAAAATACTCAATGTTACGCTAGGATTGGCATAGTAGCGCGCAATAATTCTTGTCTTAGCTAAGTGAAAGTTGATACTTTCGGGTATATTCCGTGTTCTGAAAGCTGCTGCTCGTGTTCTTGCATCGGCAATCCGAGATTCAGGTAATGGATGAGTGAGTAAAAATGCTAAGGGTACTGATTTAAGACGATTTTTTTCAGCCAATATACCAAAGAAACTGCTTGCACCATTGGGATCAAACCCTGCTTCCGCTAATATCGCAATACCGACTCTGTCAGCTTCTTTTTCATTTTGTCTTGTATAATTAATTGAAGATTGCGCAGAGGCTGCATTACTAACTGAGATAGCCGCCATACCTGCTTCTGGACTCACTACGGCAAGTAATATGCTGCCCAGCAAACTGGCAATTTGCAAAGGTGACGATTTTTGTCTCGCTTCAATACTTCGAGCAATATGTCTTTGAGTAACATGACTCACTTCATGAGCTAACACAGAAGCTAATTCAGATTCATTTCTGGCATTAAAAATAAGCCCAGTGTGAATACCTATATGTCCACCAAAAAAAGCAAAAGCATTGATATCCGGACTATTAACAATAAAAAACTTGTAGGGGAATTTAACGTTGTCCGCTTGAGTTACCAAGCGATTACCAATGTCTTGAATATATTCATCTAACAATGGATCGTTAATGATAGGTGCCTGACCACGCAGTTGACGCATAAGCGCGTCGCCAATCAACACCTCTTTATCTAAGCTGATAGCGCTAGATGCCACCACACCTATTTCGGGTAAGACATTTTTCTTATTCACTGCACCAACAGACATAGTGCCTAATATAAATATACTCAAGGCAGAAATAACAATGTTAGCAATAGGTTTTCTCATAGATTACGTCTAATTTAGTGTGTCTATATTATATGTCAGTATTCATTATTAAATACATACGTTTGTTATGGATCAACTTGCCGCTAATAAGTTCAATCCTATCTAATATGTTAATCTAGTTTGTTTTTTTTATTGTTGTTCAACAGACAAAAATATCTAGTGGATTGACTGCCCGCTATTTTCAACAACGAGCAATGATGTAGTCAATAAATCTAAAACTTGTCCTATTAATATATGGGCATATTTTAGTAATTCCATATCTGCCTCATCTCCATAATGGATTGTCATGGCGATAAAGTCTCTTAATTTGTGAATAACAAGCAGTGGACCCAAACTAGATGGATTGAATTCTTTAAACGGTGAATCCGCATCAAAAGGCTTAATCAGCGCTTGAGGTAACTGATTAACAATAGGAAAACAATGTAAATTAAATGCGTATTTGTGACAGTTTTTCTTCAGGGCTATCGCCGGTTTGCCTTGCATGCAATTAGTTAAATGCCAGTTTTTTATCCAGTAAGTATCTAATATTACTATCAAAACCGTCGGTAAACGTGCCTTCTTATAATAATTGTTTGCTGGCTACTATTTGAAAATGTTTCGAAACATCACCTAAATTAAGCGATTTTTAGTCGCAAGATAGCTTTAACGTTGCCAAAACGACATAACCAATCTAATTGCAAACGTAGCCCCTTTTTATTTCTGTAATCTGGGTTAAGTTGTATTTTATCGGGCGACGGTTGTGCAATAATGTATCCATCGTGAAGATGAATTTCCATTATCACCAATAACCATTTTTTATTGGTGATGCATAATATACAAGGACATTAGATGTTAAACGTTTTTGAACGTTGGTATAAGCGAAAATTTTCTGATCCTGATTCAATGATGCTTTTATTATTATTGCTTATCAGTTCATTATTGCTGGCGGTTTGGGGCGGAATTTTAATGCCTGTTTTAGTCGCCGCGGTTATCGCATATTTACTGGATTGGCCGGTTGCCCAACTCTGTAAGCTAGGTCTATCTCGCACATATACCACTATGCTGGTGTTATTTGGTTTTATCAGCGTATCAATTTTAACATTCGTAGGCCTTGTGCCCGTTGTTGCCCAACAAAGCATTAATTTGATCAAAGAAATGCCGCAGATATGGGATAAAGGGCAGGTGTGGTTATTAAAATTGCCCGAGACCTATCCCGATCTTGTGCAACTCACTCAAATTCAGGATGTGTTGGATGGCATCAATGAAAGAGTAGTGGTGTTAGCAGAACAATTATTGTCGGCATCATTTAGTTCTTTGGGTGGGCTTGGTGCTTTATTAATTTATATGATTTTGGTGCCGCTGATGGTGTTTTTCATGGTTAAAGATAAAGAAATGCTAGTATCTAATATCTCTTCATTATTACCCAGTGAACGACGGTTGATCAAACAAGTAGGCGCTGAAATGAACCTGCAAATTGCTAATTATATTCGTGGTAAGGTCATTGAAATTATCATTATAGGTACAGTATCGGCAGTAACTTTTGCGTTTATGGATTTACGTTATTCTTTATTACTGGGGGTGTTGGTCGGTTTTTCAGTACTGATCCCTTATATAGGTGCAGCTGTTGTCACCATCCCTGTGGCTATAGTCGCCTTATTTCAATGGGGGCTAACACCTGATTTTTGGTACTTGATGATTGCCTATGGCATTATTCAAGCATTAGACGGCAACGCATTAGTACCCATATTATTTTCAGAAGCGGTAAGTTTACATCCTGTATATATTATAATTGCGGTGTTGTTTTTTGGTGGTTTGTGGGGTTTTTGGGGCGTGTTCTTCGCTATTCCGTTGGCTACGCTCGTTAAAGCCGTTGCTAACGCATGGTCAAGTCCAAAAAAATCGATGGCTGAGGTATAATACCTGTTCTTCCCCTGAAACTGTAGACACTTTTTACTTAGAAACCGAAGTAAGGTAAAAAGTGTTATGAATAAAAAATATCCCGATGAATTTAAACAAGAAGCCGTTCGCCAAGTGGTTGAAAAAGGCTATTCCGTACCTGACGTTTCTAAGCGTTTAGGTATATCCGATAAGTCACTCTACTACTGGGTGAGTAAGGCGAAAGTACCCGCCAGTCAATCCGCAGAGCAAGAAGAAATACGCCAGCTTAAGGCAGAGGTCAAACGCCTGACAGAAGAGCGTAACATCCTAAAGGAGGCCGCCGTGTACTTTGCAAGCGAGTCAAAGAAAAGTACACGTTCATAAAATCACGACTCCATGTTTATCGCGTTAACACCATGTGCAAGGTGTTAAATGTCCACCGCAGCGGTTTTTACGCTTGGTTGAAAGAGCCTCAATCTGATGCAGAAAAAGACAATGTACGATTGCTTGAACAGATTAAAGCCAGTTATGTTCAAAGTGGCGGTGTGTATGGCAGTCCACGCATCACACATGAGCTGCGTCGTTCGGGTGAAACATGCGGTGAAAACCGTGTGGCTAAGTTGATGAAGCAAGCCAAACTC
>CAJQKX010000827.1 GCA_905479025.1 uncultured Paraglaciecola sp. | reverse complement strand
TTGGCGATGTAGTCACGCTGACGGAAACACCGGGTATTAACTATATACGTCGAGAAGAAGGTTACAGAAGTGTTTATATATATGGGTCAATTGACGAAGAAGTGGTGGAGCCTAATACTATTATTAAGCAAGTAGAAGAAAACCTGTTGCCACAACTAAAATCTAATTTCCCCGGCGTAAAATCTGAATTAGGTGGATCTATTGAAGAAGAGCAAGCTCAAGAAAGTGAGTTTGTCACATTCTTGATTGCCGGTTTATTAATGATTTATATATTACTGGCTATACCCTTAAAAAGTTATGGTCAACCGTTAATCATTATGTCAGTCATCCCCTTCAGTTTAACTGGAGCGATATGGGGACATTTTATCTTCGACATAGATTTAAGCATATTATCTCTGTTTGGATTGATTGCAGCTGCAGGGGTAGTCATTAACGACAGTTTGGTGATGACAGACTTTATTAATCAAAGAAGAAAACAGGGGCATGCTATATTAGCTGCCGTTACAGAAGCTGGGTGCGCTCGTTTTAGGGCTATCACGTTAACCTCAATTACTACTTTTGTGGGTGTTTTACCCATTATGTTTGAAACCAGCACCCAAGCTAAAATTGTTATACCAATGGCAGTCGCTCTAGGTTTTGCCATACTTTACGCCACATTTGTGACTCTGATATTAGTGCCTTGTTTGTATATGATACTAGAAGACCTCAAAGCCAAATTTGTATGGCTCTTTGGCTTATTTGGAAAACTTTTCAAACGAAACGAGACCAGATCTATAGAGACATCACCAACAAAAGCCTAGGTTTTCTAATGATGTTCAAAAGCGCCAATTGAGGCGCTTTTTTCGTTTAAGTGATGCCAATGTATCGCTAAGTATTATGAGTGTTCCACGCCTTGAGATGTCATCCATATCAAGCATCACCTTTTATGTGGTATTGACTCTTTTTCAGTAGGATTTCTGTGTTTTAAATTAGGTCCGTCTTTATCGAATAACTGTATACAGATAGTGCCATAATCGAATAACGTTATTTTGATAGCATCTTAGGCGAAATTGATTTGTAGCGGATAATATATTGACTGTTGCCTAGATTACTTTACAGGTTTTGAACATATTGCCCCCACTTAAAATGACAAGTCTAAAAGTATAGCCAGTGAGAGTAGCTTTAGGTCCGAGTGTTTGCTAACTAACTTAGAGAATGTATATGAAGATTGCTGCTGATTTTAGTCGACGAGAAGTAAAGCATAGTGCCACTATGCTATGGGCTGACTCACCTATGCCCGGTGTGGCAAGAAGACCATTAGACCGAGTGGGAAACGAAGTGGCACGGGCGACTACAGTTGTGCGCTATGCACCGGGCAGTCATTTTTCAGCACATGCACATGCAGGTGGAGAAGAATTTATAGTGCTTGAGGGGGTATTTCAAGACGAACATGGTGACTATCCAGTAGGCTCATATGTCCGCAATCCACCTCAATCTAGCCATACTCCGGGCTCAGAGGCGGGGTGTGTCATTCTAGTTAAATTGTGGCAATTTCAACCTGAGGATAGAACGCCTGTGCGGTTAAATATTAATGAGTTGGAGTCTTTACCTCACACCAGCAAAAAAGGCGTATCAGTTACCCCCCTTTTTGAAGATAAACACGAACAGGTCTGTGTTATTGATCTTCTACCAAACACCTTTCTTGAAATTTATCCCGAAGGCGGAGCAGAACTATTTATTTTACAAGGTAGCGTGAAAGAACAGCAGGATACATTGGTAAAACATACTTGGTTACGTGCCCCTATAGGTTATCCATTATCTCTAAAAACAGATGAGGTAAGGGCTAAAATTTGGGTGAAAAGCGGACATTTATCCGATGTGGAACAGCAAATTCAAAGGGTAAAAGAAGCGACTAGATAAAATTGAGTAAGATTTCATAGTTTTCACCAAACTAACATTTCAAACTTGGGCATCGATCCTTACCGATGCCCAACGACGTGGTTGTGTCTTTATGCGTTCTTTTTGCTTTGAAAAGTGAGGGAATAATTATATTGCTTGTTCTCAAGCAAATATTTTTTATGGGTACTCGGACTCCAAGAGTCATCACCACCTACCCCCATATGTTGATGGTCTATGTGCACATGAACCATCGCATCGGCGACTAACTCGTTAGTGTGTTTTGCCGCTGCTAACTGACTTTGCGAATATTCGCTAGCTGCAAATGAAAACATTCCCTGTACCAGTAACTCACCAATTTCGAGCAATTGGCAATCACTGCGCTGACCGTTATCGGTAGGGAAAATATAAGGAGTATGTATCTCATTTAAGCGCAAATCATACTCACCAAAACGTGCTGCCGATTTACGATCTGCGTAGTTTTCAAATGGTCCCAACCCTAACCATTTAACCTGTAAATCATCTTGTTTTTCTACTCCGAAACTGATCCCTACGCGCGGCAGTGGTGGTAAGTTTTCATTTAAAAGTACCTCAACATTAACGTTGACTTCACCACTATTGTTGATGGTATAGGTCCATTGAGTTTGCGCGCACAGCTCGCCCTCATATTCATAATCAAAGACACAAGTAATACGCACGTCTTGGTTTGATGCTATGGCATTCGTCTGGTGACACTTTCGTTGCCATTTACCAACGCCTGCTTTTATCCAGCGTGCTTCCCATGCGTTGGGATCAGGGCTATCTACCTCACTCACGCCAATATCATTGTCAAGTGGGGCACGATAAAAATTATCAACTAGTGGACTCACTATGATGTGTTTATCATGTTGCTGCCAATTCTCAATCAGTCCTGTTTTGCCATTAAATATGAGCGTTAAG
>CAJQKX010000826.1 GCA_905479025.1 uncultured Paraglaciecola sp. | reverse complement strand
ATCAACAGCGCCAGTGTTTGATCGCTTCGGTCAAATCATTGAATTTTAAGGGTCGGAGCCCTAGTCCACAGCAGCGTGGCTCACAAGTACATCTTAAGGTAGCGGGCGTTAGGAGTTGAAGAGAAAAAACTTTAAACAAGCGCATAAGCTTGCCAGGGAAATAGCGTCCGCGAAAGATGAATTGGCAATTAGGGCTCTGACCCCTAATATTTATGCGGCAGGCGCGCCTTTTCCGCCTATTTTCCCCCAAAAAAGTCGAAGCGCTAACTTATTGTTTTAAATAGAATTTTATAAGGTCGGCACAATTGATGGATTGACTATATATTAGCCTTGCGGCAAGAACAGGGATGTTTCAAATTTGGCAGTCTATCCCCCCGAATTGCTGCATTGATGAAAAAAGAGTACATTGATTCTTGCAATGATTAAGTAACAACTAGGATTATTAAAGGGACCAGCTTGGTTTAGCTTTCCGCCTTTCAGTCGGTTTTAGCAACGTCGCGAAGCCTACAAGCACTCGTTCAATCGTAGTCAACCTTTCCACTAAAGCGTTTGCCTCTCACTTGGCTTGCAATAGGCGCCATCCAATCCTATGAATTCGCTTGTGCTTAAGTAACCGGCATCATTACAACCTCTATTGGGGTGAGGCGCCTAGAGCCATTCTTTAGTCTTAGGTATTTTTCTTAACAAATTTTGTAGTTCTTCTTTTTGGAGTATTTGGGTTCAGGGTGCAAGCATTTGGCTAATGCATCACGGTCTCACTATGCCGCACGCCTACCTAAAATCTTGCCACAATTGCCACTAATCGTTATGATTATGGGCTTTTCGAACTAAAACAATCCGAGATCTAACATGGACTTCGTACCGCAATTTATAACATGGATCGGTAACCTTTTTTCCAACCTCGTTGCGCCGTTACTCAACTGGATAATTGAGCCAGACGTCGGGCCGGGGCTGGCTTCCGTAATACTTATTGTTGCCGCACTTATTATTATTCAATTGCTCGTGTCGTACATTGAAGACTGGTTCTTAATACGCAAGGCAATTAAAATACTTGACCCCTACCAAACCGAAAAATCATTTTCGGAAAGCTTTAACACGATTAATCAAAAACTTTCCAGCGTCAAAAAAATCAACATCGCATGGGGTGAATTTACTGAAACGCTTATTCTTCCGAAAGAAGATGGCGAAGGCAAGATCACAGCGTGCGCTAATACAGAAAGGCCACATGACTTCTTCACGCTAGACTTACTTGGTATGGGGCCTAGCTTCGCAAAAGCGCTACCCAACATTTTTATCGGTGTTGGGCTATCCCTAACATTTTTAGGCTTGATAGCCGCTCTGACAGAAGCTGTAGGGACTATAAGTAGCCTCGGGACCAATACGGCCGACCAAACAACTAATGTACAACAGGCAATCACCCAACTGCTATTAGCTTCCTCTGCAAAATTTTACGCATCTTTATTTGCCCTATTTTCTTCAATAATATTGACACTCGAATTAAAAGCCGCCTCACATCTGCTCCATAGAGCTTTACACAAGTTGAACGTTACGATCGAGCACGGTGTACGCTTTCAAACTATTGAGATTTTATCAAGAGACACTAACGAGATTCTTGAAAAGCAACTTCAGCAGCTTCAAACCTTTAACACCGACCTTGCGATGAAGATTGGCGACCAACTGAAAGAGACCTTCCAGCCTATATTCACAAAAATTGAATCGATTGGTGGAGATATTACCGAGAGCAATATCGAGAATATGAAAAACATTTCGCAAGGTATCGCCGATGGGATTCAAGAAGCAACAAAAGACAGTATGTCAAGTATCGCCGAAAAGCTCGATTCAGTGAGCGACAAATTAGGGGGGCTAGGTGGCAGCCTCTCAAGCGCACTGGACAATTTTGACAGCGGCTTCAAAGTGGTTCTGCAGCAGCTAAAAAATTCGTTACAAGAAAGCACAGAGAACATTGCCAAAGATATTGGTGCTGCTTTTGATGGAATGAAATCGAATATTGAGGGCACCAAAGATGATGTTGGCAGCATATTGCTTGGACTAAAATCCACAATGGAAGAATTATCATCAAAAGGAAAAGATATTGCTGATACGAGTGCCGATCAATTACGAACATCTATGGCACTTGCGAGCGAGAACGCAAGTAAAGACATCGCCAATGCGGGAAAGGCAATATCAAACGAATTAGCCGGTGGCGCAGAAGAAATGTCAGCATCAATTTCCAAGGCGGCCAAGGTCGCCAAGCAACAAATAGCCGATGCGGGTAAGGATATTGCTGACGGGTTCTCCAGCTCTACTGCAAGCCTTGTCAATTCACTGGATAGCATCACACTGAAGTTAGGAAGACTTGAAACGTCCCTTGTTTCGCTACCCGGACAATTCCTAGCGGTAACCGAAAGCCTTGACCCCATGACAAAGAGCATGCAACAAGCTAGCGGCGATATCAGATCTGCCAGCGCACAGTTCGAAACTGCGGGCTCATCACTTGAAAGCACGATCGAACCACTAACTCGCTATGTGACTGATTCAAAAGTTGCGATTGAATCGATATCAAAGGAACTTCATCAAACCACCGTCCAGGTAAAAGACGCTTCCGCCTCCATAGCGAGCGCAGTAGATATTTTAGAGGGTCAGATTTCAAGCCAGGTGAAAGAATTATCTGGTAGCGATGAAAAATTGGCTAGGCTTCATAGTGCACTTACCGATGCAACCGACGAGATAATTGGAAAACTAGTGGCGTTTCAAAACAATATGGACAAGGGGCTCATGAATTCCATCGGTATACTCGATAACACGATTGAAGAATTTGGCGACACCATTGACAAATACATAAAAGAAAAGAAGTAGTAGGGGCCTGAATTTTGAGTCGTCATCGTAAAAAGATTGAAGAGGAAGATGAAAGCTTCTTTATATCTATGACTGATATTATGGTCGGTCTTCTATTTATATTTATACTCATCATCGTCTATTTCGCCATCCAGTCGCAGGTAGAAGCGAAAAAATATGAGGACCTCGTCTCTAACGATGAGAAGCGGCGGGATATAGACTTATATAATACGGGCGTGCTAAAGCAACGTGATAATCTACTTAGATGGCTAAGCGAATATTTAAGTGAAGAGGGATACGATCTTGATGAATCAGACTTTTCTAATGGCATTTTAAGGCTCCCCGAGGGGGTTCTGTTCGATAGCGGAAAGTTTATAATAAAGCCAAACTCACCGTCTGAAAAAGCTGTCAAGGTTCTAGCAAGCGCATTTTCTGAAATCTTACCGTGCAGCGTAATGACATCAGATGGGCTACCATTCAAACCCAATTCATATTGCAGTAATGCAAAATATGGAAACAATTACAGTGCTTTTGTGAACTCAATTTTTATCGAAGGGCACAC
>CAJQKX010000825.1 GCA_905479025.1 uncultured Paraglaciecola sp. | reverse complement strand
ACCGCAAAAAAAGAACTTTTACCGCTCCAGCCTGGAGATGTGCCTGATACTTATGCTGATGTAGATGACCTAGTGGCGCAGTTTGACTACAAGCCAAGCATGAGTGTTAAGCAGGGTGTAGAGAATTTTTCGGTATGGTACAAAGAGTATAACAGGCTTTAGATGATCTTCATCAATTCTTTTTAAACATGCCGGCAGGTCGGCTTTTATATGGGAAAAATCAAATGGATAAGATAAAAATTTTTATGGGCTTTGATAGGTCCACTAGAATTCCTGCATATGTTTTGGCAGATTCTATAATAGAAAATAGCTCAATACCTGTTGAGTTTGTATTTCTCCATCAGGGGACTTTACGAAAAGTTTTTGATAGACCAAGAGGTGAATACGACAGTACTGAATTTAGTATTAGCAGGTTTTTAGTTCCATATTTAAGTAATTATGAGGGATGGTCTTTATTTATAGATAATGACATGATTGTTGAAAACGACGTAGCGCAATTAATGCCGCTGATGGCTGGAGACTACGCTGTAAGGTGTACCAAACACAATCAAATTGTCGAAAGTGGCGTCAAATTTTTAGGCGAAAAACAGACTTCATATAATATGAAAAATTGGACTAGCGTTATGATGTTTAATAACCCCAAGTGTAAGGTGTTGACGCCTGATTATATTAATAAAGCTCCTGGACTAGATCTTCACCAATTTAAGTGGCTTAAAGATATTGAGAACGACATAGGTAGTATTCCGCTGGAGTGGAATTATCTCGCTGACACCAATAGCATAGGTCAAGAGTGTGTTGATAAGCCCTGTCTTATACATTACACAGAGGGTGGGCCATTTTACAAGGCAACTTCAGATTGTGAATATGCTGAAAACTGGCTGCAAGTTTACGATAGAGTTAATGATTATCAGATGCACTCGGAGTAAAGGTTAAAAGAGATAGCGATAGAAGTGTTTCAGTTCGTATGTAAAAACGTTTCAGGGCTAGATAAATTTTTAACTAAAGATTTTAGATTCGCTATCCATGCGATATTTTATGCTGAGTGCAAGTGTATTTGTTCGGGCATGGGCTAGTTACATGTAGCAGGTAAGATATTGCCCATACTGCGAAGCAGAAAAAATTTTTAGAGGATGAATTAACTTGAAAAATCTATTAATTACGGGAGGAGCGGGCTTCATAGGCTCAGCGCTCATCCGCCATATCATTAACAACACCGATCATTGCGTTATTAATGTTGATAAACTAACTTATGCAGGTAATTTGGAATCTTTAGTTTCGATCGAGAACGATGCAAGATACAGATTCGAACAAGTAGACATTTGCAACGGCAATGAGATTAAACGAATATTTGAGCAGTATCAGCCAGATTTGGTTGTGCATCTGGCTGCTGAGTCGCATGTGGATAGATCAATCGATGGGCCAGATGAATTCGTTCAAACTAATATTGTTGGCACTTATGTTTTACTAGAGCAGGCTAGAGCTTATTGGTCTAACCTAGTTGGGGATAAGAAAGATGATTTTAGATTTCACCATGTATCTACTGATGAGGTGTATGGTGATTTAGCATGTACAGACGAGCCCTTTACTGAAGATACAGCTTACGCACCCAGCTCACCTTACTCTGCTACTAAAGCTAGTGCGGACCATTTAGTGCGTGCATGGCAGCGTACTTTTGAGCTCCCAACATTAATTACAAACTGTTCAAATAATTACGGGCCTTACCAGTTCCCTGAAAAGCTCATTTCATTAATTATTTTTAATGCTTTAGAGGGTAAGTCCCTGCCAATCTTCGGCAGTGGTAAGCAAATACGCGATTGGTTATACGTTGATGATCATGCCAAGGCATTATTGCATGTAGCGCTAACAGGTAGGGTAAGTGAAACATATAATATTGGTGGCCATAATGAGTTACAAAATATTGATGTGGTTAAAACAGTTTGTCGCATCTTAGACGAATTGGTGCCAAGTAAACTTGAAGATGTTGATAAATATGAGCAGCTGATTACCTATGTCGATGATAGGCCAGGACATGATATGAGATACGCCATAGATGCAGCAAAAATATCTGATGAGCTAAACTGGAATCCAGATGAAACTTTCGCGACCGGTATTAGAAAAACAGTTGAGTGGTATTTAGGTAATACAAGTTGGTGTGATCGAATTAAGGATGGAAGTTATCAGAGAGAGACTGGGCATTGCAAAGTTTAAATAGGTTATTTAAATATGTGGTAACTATGTCTTTCACCTATTAATTTTGGAGCTGAAGTTAGACAAATGAAAAAAAAAATATTATTAGTTTTTGGTACGCGTCCTGAGGCTATAAAAATGGCGCCTTTGGTTAAGGAGTTCCAAAAAGACACTATAAACTTTGATATAAAAGTTTGTGTGACTGCACAGCATCGAGAAATGTTAGATCAAGTATTAGATCTCTTCGAAATTAGGCCTGATTTTGATTTGGATATTATGGAAGCAGGACAAAATCTTTATGTCATAACACAAAATATTTTACATGAAATTGAAAATGTTTTAGAGACTTTTAAACCAGATTTAGTTTTAGTTCACGGAGATACGACCACAACATTCTCAACTGCTCTAGCGGCATTTTATCAAAAAATTGATTTAGGTCATGTAGAGGCGGGTTTGCGCACGCATAATCTTAGCTCGCCATGGCCAGAAGAAGGTAACAGAAGGTTAACGAGTGTTTTGACAAAACTGCATTTTTCGCCCACTAAATTAAGTATGAAAAATCTAATAGCCGAAGGTGTTGATGAGTCAATAGTTTCGGTTACAGGAAATACGGTCATCGATGCATTGAATCTTATCTTAGCCCGGATCGAAAGAGATGCAAAATTAAAAAATAAGATCAAATCTAGGATAATTGAATCAGGGTTTAGTGACTTTAACTCTAAATTTATCTTGGTGACTGGCCATAGAAGAGAAAATTTTGGCCATGGATTTATGGAAATTTGTGCTGCTTTAAAAACCCTAGCATTAAATAACCCCGAAATTAACATACTCTATCCCATGCATTTAAATCCAAACGTAAGAGAGCCGGTACTCGAATTATTATCTGGAATTAAGAATATTAAATTAGTGGAACCGTACCAATATGACGAGTTTGTTTATCTAATGAATAAGAGTTATATCATTATTACTGACAGTGGAGGAATTCAAGAGGAGGCGCCGAGTCTAGGTAAGCCTGTTCTCGTAACTAGACATACCACAGAAAGACCAGAAGCAGTCTTAGTAGGTACTGTAAAACTGGTTGGGACGAGTAAAGAAAAAATAATTAATGAGGTTCAAAAGTTGTTAGATGACCCAAGCAAGTATGACATTATGAGTAAATTAAACAATCCGTATGGTGACGGTCTAGCGTCTAGAAAGATTCTAGATAGGATAAAAGATTATTTTGGGATTAAAAACTGATGAAAGGAATAGTACTTTCAGGAGGATCAGGAACGAGACTGTATCCTTTGACCAGAGGTGTTTCAAAACAGTTATTGCCTATTTACGATAAGCCTATGATCTATTACCCATTATCTGTATTGATGTTGGCTGGAATTAGAGATATTTTGATCATTACCACGCCGGAGGACGAGAGTAGCTTTGTTAGGATGCTAGGTAATGGCAGTGATTTTGGAGTTAATTTAAGTTACAAGGTACAG
>CAJQKX010000824.1 GCA_905479025.1 uncultured Paraglaciecola sp. | reverse complement strand
TATGACCATTGCGGCTAATTGGATGGGAGAGCAATTTAAAACCCTGTCATTCACCATTGAGATGCCCTTTAAGGATAATGCTGATCTGCCTAGTGTGGATACAGGCTGGTCGGCTCGGCGCAGTGCGCAGTTGGGGCGTGATGTGCTGTTTCCTATTGCTGCGACTTTGGCTGAGATTGAGGGCAGCTTGCTTTAATGGCAAGCTACCTTTGATTGCGGGGTTTGAGTCTGAGACTAATTCCCAAGAGAGCGTAGAGGCAAGAAATCTAGATATGTCTCCTATCTGTTTGGAATGCGATGTCCCACCAAAATTTCCTCAAGAAAATCTAAGCTGACTCTAGCTGTCGTTTTTTAATTAATCGACTCGATATTTCTTGTATCAGGGTTTTGATATTCCTCTGGGAAACTGTGTCGAGGTTTTTTAAAATAACTTCCCGTCTTTTAGCCTTAAGTAAAAAAGTATATGCATGGACAGGTTTGGATAGCTTTTTTTCTTTCATATATGCGGAATTAGTTGTAGATATACTTGCAGAAACATCACCTATAATATGAGTCTTAAAGTCGTTTTCTGAAAAAATATCTTCTATCCCATCACAGTTTTTTATTTTGTACATGTTTTCTTTTGCGAGATCTTCATCGTCAGAAAATATATCTTTCTTTAAAGCGTTATATACCCCACGACCACTTTTGTCGTCATCAACTACTACAATATAGTCGAGTCCCCAGCCAAGAAACATGTTCGCAAAATTAGGGAGCTTATTAACGCCTGTTGCAGCTATAAAATTAGCTTCATCTTTCGAATCTGCTAATTTCCAGAATGCTTTTAAGTAGTAAAATCCACTCATTTCTTCTAGCAGAACATTATTTTTTTTCTTTATAACTTCTTGATTGGCTAAGTCGACACCCATAGCTGTTAGTACTGGCGACAGCGTATCTGTTGATGCTGCTCCTAATTCATGTGCAGGCTTTATCTCTGAGGGGCTATCATCCTCGTCTCCTAGTCGCTGTACTGCCAGAACCCTATAAAACTTGTCATATTCGAGCATGTGAGGGATATGCGTTGAATAAACAATAGACATGTCTTTACTGAGGTCATTTATAAGCTTTATTACATCCGTCTGGGCTTTTGAGTGTAGATTTGCTCCAGGTTCATCTAGTAAAAATAATCTTTTAGTTGACTGTATTTCAGATGCTTTTAACTGTAAGTAAAATGATACGAACCACCTTACGCCTTGGCTCCTTTGTTTAGGATATAATTTGTTCAGTCCATCACTTATCCAGAAAAGAAGATACTGGCTCCCTGATTTTTCTTCAGCATCGTTTCCATATGTGTGGACTTCACATTCTAACTTTAATTTATCTTTTCTTCCGATTGTTTGGCTCCAAAAAGTTGAAAAATCCCTAGTTATTTTTGCGTTAGCTTTAGAGAGAAGGCTCGCTCTTGTGCGAACATCTGTTTCAATAAGTGTGTCGAGCTTTAATCCGGCTACCGTTAAAAAATTTTTTGCTGCTGTGGCGCCTTGGTTACTCAGTATGTAGTGGCCATGTTTATTCTTGAATATATCAATTTGACTAGGTAGTAACCCTGTTTCGTGTTCGAAAAATGTGATCTTTGGTGAGATCTCATTAACAGCGTCTTCCAGGATTTCAAGTGTAATTTCATTTTCTTCCTCTTCCTCTTCCTCTTCCTCTTCCTCTTCCTCTTCCTCTTCCTCTTCAGGGCTTATGTTAGTTGCTAAAGGTCCATTTTCTAATAAATTTTCCTCAGCCTGTTTATGTAAAGGTTTTTTAAGAAGGTCTTCGAGGACTTCGGTTAGTTCATCAGTAGTAGATATTGATTTTGCATACCCACCATTTCCATCTGAATCCCAATGAAATATTAGTTCTATAGGCATATTGTTGTTCAAAAAATACTTCTCTAATGATTTAATCTGAGAATCGATACATTGTTCGCCATACAAAAAGTCTGTTAATTTTCCGATCGCTAACTTAGATAGCTTAACTCTTAAATACACTTTTGGAAGGGGCTCTCCGATTCGTTTATCATCATCCGAGATATTTTTTGAGCTGAATGTTTTAGCTAATGCCTCTAAGACTGAAGTTTTTCCTGACTCATTTTGACCAATGAGTACCGTTACATTATCTGGAGAGAATTTCCTCCAGTCTGAATCGACAATAGACCTAAAGTTTGTGATTCTAAATTCTAATACTTCCATTTTAATGGCTTACCTTTTTTTGTTAGGTGCTTATCAAAATTATATTTTGAAATTCCGCTCCTCCTTCCCTGCGGCCTTCGTTACATCCGATAAGTCTTAGAGTACCGTGTTAGTTATATCAAGTTGGATTTTGGTAGATTTGGGTGGATTTTAGCGTTCGGGCTTGTGTGAGGGTGTGGGTCGACAGTTCCTGGCTTTAAATCACCTGGCAGAGTGGCCTGATGAAGAGTTAGATATCTCTCACATTCGTCCGAGATGACAGAGTGTTGGTTCAATGTAAAAAATCGGATCCTGTACAGCAGAGTGGCGTATTCAAAGTGGTAGAGCGGTCGGCATTGAGACCTTTCGGCTGCAGTCGGAGGTAGCGTTATACACCCAAGCTGATAAGATTATTCACTGATCCGGACCAACCTACCTCCGCCCAAGCCACCCAATAACTTCATCCCGATTCCCTCGAAACAGCACTCGCTCCTGCTTCTTACCCAACTGATAACTATACATAGGATCATAATAACCCACCGTCAGCGCATTCAACCATTGCCGATGGCTGACAAAGTCATCTGTATGCTGAATCGCAATCGCAGACTCCATCAACGCTAAAATCTCCTGAGTGCGCCTACCCCCAAGGCGTTTCTTCACCCGCAATAAACTGTCTACCAAATACTGAGCAAATTCCTCTTCACCGCGGTCGCCATGATAGGCGAGGGTGTTGTGATACCGCTCGATCACATACTCCTGCCAGAGCCTGTCGATGCGTTCTTCCAGTGGCAGTTCAATCACTACTATAGGACTCTTTGCCATCAAATCTGCAAGGCAGGGGGGCAGGTGGCGGGCGCCAATATTGCGGCTCTCATCTTCTAGGACGACGATTTTGCCTGGGTGGTTTTTTTCGATTTTAAGCAGATCTAGGGCGATTCTATTTTCAACATCGATCTGAGCTGGCTGGCCATTCAGCGGGCGGCCAAAGCTGGAGCCTTTGTGATTGGCTGCGCCTTCTAGGTCAATGCCGGTTTCTAGCTGCAACATGATGTCGGTTTTGCCTGTGCCGGTCATGCCGGAGAGGATGATAAATTTCTCTGGGTTGCGGT
>CAJQKX010000823.1 GCA_905479025.1 uncultured Paraglaciecola sp. | reverse complement strand
AAAAACAGGGCTTTTATTTATTTAGCTTCGTTAGCTATAGGGGCTACATAAGCCTTAGTTCCCCATAGTGGTACCGTTGATAGGCTATGTTTAAAACTGCCCGAGGTTTCCTTTGTGCTGTAGGATACATACATTAAGGTTTGATTTTCAGGATCAAAAATTCGACGTATTTTCATGGTTTTAAAGAAGATACTTTTTGATTTTTTAAATACGACGTCGCCGGATTTTGACTTGTCTATTTGAGCTATCATTTCCGGTGTTATTTCGCCAGTTTGACGGCAGGCAATGGACGAGTCTGATGGATCTGAAAGGCTTAAATCAGCTTCAATACTGGCAACATGACAAGTCACCCCGGTGACAATAGGGTCAATCAAAGTATTTAATTTAATATCCTGCGTGGTAAAGGCTCCAAGTGAAATATCACCTACTTCATTTTTATCACAGGCGACGAGTAATAAAGACAAGCCCAAACCTACATATAAATTTTTCATTGATTCATCCTGTTAATTGCGTTCTTGCAGAAAATTAATATTTATTTTCACTATTTTTGAACTTTTCATCCTAATTTGACGACTTAGTAATGGCAGCCTAGTGAACTGCCAACTCCCTGGGCCGTTTAGTATGCAGAGCATGCTAGCGGCTTTTTACTCTCAGTCAAAGCCTTCAAACAGCATACCAGTAACAAAAGAACATACCCGCGCTCATAAAAACCACAAACAGTCTCACTTTATTGGTTAAAATACTGTATATTCCGCCCTCGTTTTTGCCCTTGCCCAGGATCAGTATGAAATTTTCAAATTTAGGTTTAGCCAACGAAATCCAACAGGCCCTCGAAGTCTGTGGTTATACTGAAATGACGCCTGTGCAAGAACAAGCCATAGTCCCTGCTCGCAGAGGCAAAGACTTATTGGTTAATGCCCAAACAGGCACCGGTAAAACGGCAGCCTTTGCATTGCCTATTTTGCAGCAAATGTTAGACAAGCCCAAAGATACCGTATCTGGCAGCCCCCGCGCATTAATTTTAACCCCAACCAGAGAATTATCCGAACAACTTGCAAACACTATTGGTGCCTATGCGCAATTTTTACTCTTAAAGGTAACCGCACTTTATGGTGGCGTTAAAATGGGTGGGCAGACAAGCAAACTTAAAGGTGGTGTCGATATTCTGATCTCAACACCGGGGCGTTTAATCGAACATTTAGAACTCAGTAACGTCAATTTAGCCAACGCTGAGTTTGTGGTACTCGACGAAGCAGACCGTATGTTAGATATGGGTTTTGTTGCTGATGTACAAAACATATTGAAGTTCACCGCTAAAAAACGCCAAACATTATTATTTTCAGCCACCTCGTCACCGGCAGTAAATGAGTTATCCCACAAACTACTTAACAATCATCAAGTGTTAAGAGTTACCAAAATTAATGCCACTGCTGAAACCGTATCTCATGTTATGTATCCTGTAGAAGAAACACGAAAAATTGATTTATTCAAAGCCTTATTAAAAGAGCAAAACTGGTTTCAGGTATTGGTTTTTACCAGTACTAAGCAACAAGCAGATGAACTCATGGCTGCATTAAAACGCAGTAAAATTGACGCTGCAGTGTGCCATGCAGACAAAAGCCAAGGAGCACGTCGCCGCGCTATTGCCGATTTTAAGTCTGCTAAATTACAAGTATTAATAGCGACTGAAGTCGCCGCAAGAGGGTTAGACATTCAAGACTTGGATTATGTGGTCAATTACAATCTTCCATATCTACCTGAAGATTATGTGCATCGTATCGGCAGAACTGGCCGTGCAGGAAAAGAAGGGTATGCCATATCGTTCGTGAGTCGTGAAGAAGAAAACACCGTTGCCCGTATAGAAAAACTGATTGGTAGCAAGATTAAACGTATTGTTAAAGCAGGGTTTGAAGTCAGTAACCGTATTAGTTTGTTGAAAAGCGTGGCAAAAAACACCAGAAATAGCCGCAGTAATAAGGCCAGTGAAACACAAATAAGTCATGACAAGACTTCACCGTATCAAGCTAAAAAATCAAAAGGTAGAGTGTCTAAGCCTAACAAAGGTAAAAAGTAAAACTCAGCTTCTTGGCACACCGCTTTAATTTTATGAGATAAAGCGGTGCTAGTAAAATTACTTTAAGATTTATTATCAAGCGACTTTATCAAGTGACTCCAAGCTGAACTCACTTAGCTAACACTCCCCTTAAGCTTTTCCTAAATGAAACCCTGAAAGGTCAGGGTCGTTAATGTTTATATGTCTAATTTTGCACTTTTAATCTGCTAAATATCAGCTAGATCACTCTCCCAATAAAAAATGCTTAATCGAATCCTTGTAGTTGCGACTCACTTTTATCTTTTCAAACTCGCCCAGTAGTAAGAAAAACTCCCCTTTGGTATGGGGAATAACCTTATCAATAAAGTTCAAATTGACAATGGTGGAGCGATGTACCCGCTTAAAAATATTTTCATCCAATTCAGCTAATAGCTCTTTCAATGTACTGCGCTTAATATGTGTTTCTCCTTGAGAATGTAAACACACATAATCACCTGCAGCATCAACCCATTCAATATCCGATTGTTTTAAAATAGTGATTTCATCTCTATCTTTAATCACTATTTTTTTATCAACAAGGGCACTTGGAGACAAATCAAGCTGACTAATATTAAGAGATGATTTGAGATTATTTCTTTGATTAATACTATCAATAGCCCCCAAGATAGGTGGTTTGTTATCTTGAGCATCAACGCCTTCTAAACGTTCTTGTGCTCTTTGAACCGCACGCAAAATTCGCTCATCGTCAATGGGTTTTAAAATATAATCAACTGCATGAACATCGAAAGCATCCAGTGCATATTGCTCATAGGCCGTGGTAAAAACAATAAGCGGTAAAATATCACTTTGTAAACCTTTAACCACGTCAAAGCCATCTAAACCTGGCATTTGAATATCTAGAAAAATCAAATCGGGCGCTAGGTCTAAGGTGGCAGCTATGGCTTCGCGGCCATTTTTGCATTCACCTACAATATCAATATTAGCTATTTTATTTAATTTAGCGCGGAGCAGTTTTAGCGCCAATGGTTCATCATCAACTATCAACGTTTTTAATTTTATCATGCTTTATACTCGTTTTCTGACAGCCGGTCTTGATTGCCCATTGGATAGCCATTCCCACTGCTGCTGTATTCACAGGGAAGCTCTATGGTGGTTCTTAATCCCCCTAATGGTATTAGGTCAATATTCACCGAAAAGTCGTTATCATAAAGTGCTTTAAGCCGTTCATTGGTGTTACGTAAACCCACCCCCCTGCCCTTAGAGCTTTCCATTTTACTTTTACCTATTTTACTGCCACTCCCCGTGTCACTTAGCTGCATAATAAGACGATGTTGTTGTACTTTAGCCAGAATTGAAATAGTACCACCTAACTCATTTTGGGCAATTGCATGTTTCATGGAATTTTCAATAATTGGCTGCAGTAAAAGACTGGGTACCAGAGCTAATCTAGCCTGCTCATCAATCTGAAAGTCTAAAATTAATCTATCACCGAATCGTGTCTTTTCAATTTCCAGATATAAATTAAGTGCCTTTATTTCATTTTCCAGTGAAAGTTTAGTGTCTGGATTATTATCCAAAGAGTGACGTAAAAACCGGCTCAATTGTACTGTCATGCTTTGTGCTTTTTGTGATTCATTCACCTCAACTAGCGAACTAATAGCATTTAGAGTGTTACATAGAAAATGCGGATTTAAATGATAACGTAGCA
>CAJQKX010000822.1 GCA_905479025.1 uncultured Paraglaciecola sp. | reverse complement strand
CTGTAAACCGCCTCTGAGTAGCCCAGTGAGTAGCCCGCAGAATTTAGCTATTGTGTTAACAAATCGTTTATTTATAAGGGATACAATAGATATCAGGCAGCGCGGGCTAGGTCAATACAACGGTTTTGAGTAGCCCAAAAACCACTTTTTAATGAAATGAGGATAAATGCCACGGGCAATCAATTTTATAGATACAGTTATTCGAAATATAGAACCGCCAAAAAAGCGTACCGTGTATTGGTGTATTGGAAGCCCAGCTTTCGGATTGCGTGTCACACCTTCTGGCACGAAGTCCTTTATTTATAAATATATGAGCGGTAGAACGAGCCGCTGGGTCACAATAGGGAAATACCCCGCGATTAGCATTAGAGAGGCTAGAGCGCGATATAACGAGCAATACGAAGCTGTTCATGACTATGATAAAGATATCGTTGCTGATAAGAAAGCGCAGATAAAGGCTGAAAAAGCGAAGCTAACGATTTCAGAACTCATTGATGACTATGAAACCATCTCTCGAATTAGAGAAAAGATTTCGATAGAGGAAGAGCTTCGAGCCTTCAATGCTGATGTTGTACCCGTAATTGGGCATAAATATGTTGAGGATGTGACATATGATGATATCGACAAAATTCAACACCGTATTTTGGAGCGCGCCAAAAACAAAACACAGGCGACCAGTAATGGACGGGTCGCCGTTAAAAATACGCTTGCCTACACACGCCAGCTCTTGAATTTTGCAAAAAATAAAAAGGAACTACGGGCAACGCTTCAAGCAAGAAATTGGAGTAACCCTGTCTTAGAAATTGAATCGCTTGGGAAGAAAGCAAGACGAGACCGAGTGTTATCTTTTCAAGAGCTATGGCTTTTTTGGAATCGTATAGAGCATGTGGGGCTTCCACCCGTTACTGCAAAAACGCTTAAATATATTCTAGCCACCATGCAGCGAGGAAAAGAAGTCAGAAATATGACATACAGCGCACTCAAACTTACCGAGAACGTTTGGGAAATGCAAAAGTGTGACACCAAAAATAAAAAGATGCATCGTGTGCCGCTTAACAAATACAGCAAACAAATCATTGAAGAGGTTTCTCAATTCACTAAAAAGTCACCGTATATTTTTGGAGTCACTCGCTCGATCAGCCCGCCACGCGAATTATCGGTTGAACTTAAACCCTTTAGCGAAAACGCGTTATCCAGAGCGCTCAAGAGAAAAAGGCCAGACCTTGGCATTGAAAATTTCTGCCCTCATGACTTAAGGCGGACGGGTGCAACATGGATCACGGCTGTCGGCCTTCCCAAGCTGTATGCCCGCCTTCTACTGAACCACAGTGATGGAGAGAACGACGTTACCGGCGAGGTCTATATACAATACGGCTATGACATCGAAAAACAAAAGGCCGCTAATGTATGGGCATTTATATTGGATCAAATAGTTAACTGTAAAAACATCGATGAAATCCCCACTTTGGACGAAGTCAGGCGCGCAGTCCAGAATAGCGGCCTATAAAGTATAGAAGTCTCGATCTGATCAGATTAGTTCTATTTTTCAGCTCTAATGAGGCATAGCGTACCCAATAGCGTATTAATCGAATTAAAAACTTCGACATTTTTGAAACCTGCATCACGAATATATTTCGGAAGTCTGCCCTCCACGTTCGCTCGCGTGTTCGTAAACCCATCGAGTAACTGAACAATGTAAAAAAATAGCCTCATAAGAATGTTATTTGGCCTTCCCCAATCTGCAATATACAAAACCCCACCAATCTTCAGTGTACGATAAGTTTCTGAGAATACGACCTGCTTATCCTGATCATTGAGATGGTGAAAAAATAGCGTTGAGAAAACCCTGTCAAACTCCGCTTCAGCATAGGGCATCTCTGTCGCGAACCCTTGATCAAATTGAATTCGTGCTGTGTCATTGTCCATTTTCGATCGAGCAATGCCTAGAATATTTTCATCGCCATCAATACCAATGACTTCTACGTCTGGGTATTGATTTTTTATCAGCAATGCCAGCGTTCCAGTACCACACGCAAGATCAAGCACTCGCGCCCCAGATTGAAGCCCCGATTTAGCTACGAGTCTTTTTTTAAACAGGGATTCTCTTGTAGTCCACCTAACAATCGGATCATAGATTTTTGTCAGCCAAGAAAACCTTAGAGCTGGTACATAGTTTTGCGGTAAATCCGGCTTCATAACGCTGCTCCATTCATTAACCATGCTAATAAGATCACTTGTGGCACCGTTAACAGTGGAAGAAATAATGCGATCTTCCATGATTTAGTAGTATCTTTCAAAATCATGATTTCTGTGTAGTCGGTCGATACCCCTGTCATCAAAAATGCGAAGCTGTTGCCCGGTGCTTTGGCACGTGTAAGTAAATCGGCCGCGATTGGCGTCGATCCTTCCGAGCAAACCTCCAAAATAGTTGCCACCAATACTGTCAAACCCAAGCCTGCCAGTGTGGGGCCGAAATACGTACCAAAATATTCCGGTGAAACAAACGCCCTAACCAAACCCGCAAGGAGAACACCAAACAATATCCAACGCATAACCATTCGAGATTCCTTCACCCCGTCAACGATCATCGACCAGCAGAATTCTGGCGTGAATTTCGTAGAAGATAAGCCTTCCCTAGCGCCTGCCCAAAACTTAAAATCAGCGGGTAAATCTATCTGGCTCGGATTGGCTGGTAAAACTCCACGGTTTACAAGCCCGTCAAATAACATCCCAGTAATGATTGCAATCGCCATTGATAGGCCAATGAACGCGAGTGTCCAAGGAATTCCAATCATGGCAATCAAAATCAATGTTAAAGAAAAAGAATTCCATGGGCTGGCAATAAGAAACGCCATCACCTGACCGATACTAGCACCACGCTCATACAGTTTCGCACCCACCATTAGAATACCGTGATTGCATAAATCCAGAAGCACCCCGGCAGCCGTTGCTCTAAAGATACCATTTAGACCACTTTGAGTACCCAGTATAGAAATCACAAATTCGCGAGGGATTTTGGAC
>CAJQKX010000821.1 GCA_905479025.1 uncultured Paraglaciecola sp. | reverse complement strand
CTTAATAATGAGTTTGAATAGACTTCGGAGTGGACAATTAAAAGGCTATATGACCGTTTGCAAGGTATTCGATACTAGTGCTCATTTCTCGATATATGCTCTGAAGAATTATTGATTAGTCGTACTATCGGGGGCAGCAATGAAGCACCATATTATCGTTATTAGCATTATTTTTATCTTTTCGTTCAGCAGTCATAGCTTTTCTTATCCAAGCGGCACTCAATATCTTCGCTATCAATATGGTGGGGAAATTTCCTATGGCATTCTTGAAGGAGACACTATCTATCAGCTGAGCGGTGATATTTTTAGCTCATCAAGCCGAACAGGTAAAAAGCTGTTATTTAATCGGGCGGAAATCCTGCCGCCGACATCCCCTAAAAAAGTGATTGCTGTTGGACACAATTATAAAAGCCATATTGGCAACAGCGATGCGCCGCAGGAGCCTGTTTTATTTGCCAAGTTACCGACTTCCCTGATTGGCCATGACGGTCAAATAAGATACTTTGCTGGCGCCAGCGATCTTCACTTTGAAGGAGAAATGGTGTTAGTCATTGGTAAGACTGCTGCTAATGTGTCTGTGAAGGAGGCTCCTAACTATATATTTGCGGTAGCGCCAGGCAATGACGTCAGCGAACGCAACTGGCAGAAAAATGACACTCAATGGTTTCGAGGTAAAGCGTCAGACACCTTTGGTCCTGTTGGTCCCGTGATGGTAAGTGGAGTCAACTATGATAATTTGCTGGTGCAGACACGAGTGAATGGAGTGATAAAACAGTCGCAGAGCACGAAAGATATGTTCTTTAACTCCTCCGAGATAGTCAGTTACATCAGCCAGTACGTTACGTTAGAGCCGGGTGATTTAATTTTTACCGGCACGCCGGGTCGCACCGGTTCAATGCAGCCGGGAGATGTTGTTGAAGTAGAACTGGAAAACGTAGGCGTTTTGAGAAATACAATCGGCGACAAAGAATAAGAGCCGTTTGTTTATAGGGGAGTGTTTACAGAAAATAATTTTGGTGTGTTAGTTGTTCAAATAAAGAGTCAGGAGTTTAGGCATGATAAAGACCATTATAAGTATTTTTTTGTTGACGGTTACTTGCAGTATTAGCAGTCTTGCAAAAGATGTAAGTGGTGAAACCTTATTGTTCGAAGGCGCACGGTTGATTACGGGTGATGGAGGCCTACCGATAGAAAATTCAGCTTTTCTTGTGAGCAATGGCCGCTTCACCCTCGTCGGGAAAAAAGATGAGATTCCTGTTCCATCGGGTATTCAGCGTGTCAATTTAGCGGGTAAGACGGTTATTCCCGGCTTAATCGATACTCACACGCATATTGGCTACGATAGATATAGCGATATTATTCCAGATTGGGCGCAAAAAGATCCTTCGGGGCGTGGGTTGTTCAACTTTGGACCACATAATTTTACGCGAAATAATATTCTCGACCATTTGTCCCGACTTGCATTCTCCGGAGTAGTAGCGACGTGGAGTGCTGGTTACGAATTCGGGGAGGTTCCATATACTGTGAGAGATGAAATACTGGCTGGGCAACACCCGAATGCAGCGCGGTATTATCCATCCGGCCCAGGGATCACCACTCGTGAGGCAATTGTTCCTGATTGGTCAAGGCAGTCAGCACTTGGAGTTGGTACAGAATCTGAAGCTCGAAGGGCTGTTCGACGACTAGCCGGTTGGGGCGTGACACAGATTAAGTTGTGGCCACACTCGAATCCAGCAATGGGCTCTTCAGTCTATCGTGCTGCTATTGATGAGGCAGAAAAGTATAAAATTAGAGTGGGATTTCATCCAACTAGCCGTTTGGGTTCAGAGGCATTAATACGCGCCGGAGCCGCTATTTTTCTGCATCCAGTGTTTGAGCTAGACGCAGACTTAGTAAAGAAATATCGCCCATTCTCTGCATTGACAGGCGGAGGAGCGCGAATAGAGTTTTACGCGCCATTCCTTCATCCCGTAGATCCACTATTGGCGGACTTGATCTCTCCAGTACATCTTAAATTAATGCAAAATCGTTATCCAAATTCTGCATCTGAAAGAAGGGAAAAGTCTAAGGCGACTTGGGCTGGGTGGGTTGAAATAGTGAAAGAGCTACGCGCCGTTGGTGTACGGTTTGCGATGGGCTCTGATTCAGGCGGTGCTGGTCGGAATAAACCAATAGGTTGGACAACGCATGTTGATATGGAAAACATGGTTGCTGCTGGTTTTACTCCTGCCGAGGTTATTGTAGCTGCGACCAAGACATCCGCTGAAAGTCTTAGACTTGACGATCTTGGAACAATAGCGCCGGGGAAAGAGGCGGCATTTGTAGTGTTAGATGCAAATCCACTTGATGATATTACCAATACACGTAAAATTAATAGGGTATACATTCGAGGGAATCGAGTTGATCGTTCAGGCCTGCGAACGGCATGGAAACAATCGTGGCCTGATATGATTAGTAGTTTAGGTGCAAGTACTGAGTAAAGCCGGGTGTAAGGCGCGCAACTCTACTATCGACTCAATCTAATTGAATTTTTCTTTTGTGTATAAACCTCTGTTAAGTGTCACCATTAAAATTAATTCAGAGGTTAAGATTATAGAACCATTCTGAGTATGGTAGCGGGGCTTTCGACTTAAATTTTTTGTACTGCTCTCCCTTTCTCAGTTCAGCCTTACTTGTTTTACTTTCAGTGGTTTTATTTGTCGATAGCTATGTCATTTCAGGGCTGTTTTCAGCTTCACAGTGGCTGTTAATGTGCCACTCTTGGACTGATTCATGATTATCTCCAGTCAATTCAATAGCTTAATCGTCTAAAAATTATTATTTATATCCAATAAAAATATATTACGTCCCATACTTAATGTAGAACATTAAGTATGGGATTTAGTTACATGTATTCACTTCAAAAGCTCGAAAT
>CAJQKX010000820.1 GCA_905479025.1 uncultured Paraglaciecola sp. | reverse complement strand
TCCGCCAGTAGATTCTGGGCTACTTGCCGCTACATCTGACCAGTAGGCCAGTTTGTGTCGCTCTTCGTAGGGAAAGTCGAATAGCGTGGCAAGCATTCTTGATGTTAATTCAATCGATACCTCTTGCACCCAGTCAAAGGGCTCGCCAATGGGAAAATTGTTTAATACATCTTCAGCTCTAGCGCGAATGAGACTTTCCATTTCCTTTAAATTTTTCGGGGCGACAACGCCTTGCACAGCTTGGCGTTGTCGCTCGTGCTTTGGAGGATCCATAGCGATGAACGTTTCGATAGCGAGTCCTTCTGGTTGGCCGCCAATCGATATGATGGGCTCTGCAGAGAATAGATCATGATGTTTGTCTACAAACATGATGTCCTCGTATCGTGTGATAGACCAAAATGGCCCGAAAGGGCTGTTCTTTTGATAGTGAACTGGGCACTCATCGCGCAGGCGCTTAAAGTAAGACTGCCAACGATTTTGTCTAAATAGAAAAGGGTTACTAACATCTATATCCTCTAACGCGAGCGATGTCACATCAGGTATTAGGGTCTCAATAAATACTGGGGCAGACTTGCTTTTTATCACGCATTGTTTGACTTTCTGTAATATATGGGCGCTTTTGATTTGTAGGTGTATAGGGATTAACGCAGCACTCTTTTCGATAACCGGAGATAAAATATTCATGTCATATTCTCCATATAAAGGCCCTTTTCTGATTTTTGAGTATTTAAGGTAGCTATTAAAATAAATTATGGGTGCTTACATTTGAAACTCTGGTAGGCGCACAAGCATTCCGTCCATCGCTTCAGTGGTTGATATCTGACAAGACAGACGTGATGTGTCAGCTTTTTCCGGTGTCATATCCAATATTAGCGTTTCTTCTTCAGTAATATTGCCGGCGTTGCTAAACCAGTTATCGTCAATGATGACATGGCAAGTTCCGCAAGCGCATTGACCGCCACAATCGGCATCTATGCCCGGCACAGCGTTCTCTATGGCTAATTTCATTAGAGATTTACCTACTTCAATATCAACGGGGTGTTGATTGCCATTGTGTTCTATAAACGTGATATGGCCCATGGGGTTCTCCGTTAAACGCGGGTGACTTTTGATTGCAAGAAAGTGATGCCACTTTGACATATCTCTAGCGTGTAAATTAACTATGTAAGGTTATGGTTTTGCTTCAGTCGTTGGTAGGTCATTTTTTGACAATTTGGGGTCATTAGAAGACACTGACGTTACCGTTTATTGTTATACGTTGTTTTTGAAATTCAATTAGGAGGGGTAATATAGTGACTAATCATGCTGAAGAGACTCAAAGATTTGTTTCCAATATTCCTTGTATACCCTCTAATTATTCACGCCTGATAGCACGAGTTTTAGAATTGCAAGGCAGGGATTTACCCTCATTATTGGAGTTGACTCAGCTTTCTGTCACGCAGTTTATGCAACAAGACACACTACTGACTTCCCAGCAGCAAGTTCAGATACTTGACAATGCTTTGCGTTTATCTGATAACGACGCTTTTGGTTTACAGTTAGGTAATCAGCTTACTCCGGCTACACATGGTGCTATGGGTTTTTTGGCTAACAGCAGCTCTAATTTGTTAACGGCGTTAAAAGCATTTCAAACTTACATACCTACGCGTATGAATTTTTCGCGACTGGAGCTGATAACGAACCAAGAGTGGTTAGAGTGTCATTATTATATTGATTTAGACGTCAGCACAGATATTTGCCGTTGCTTATCTGAGGCTTCTGCTACGACATTATTCGAGTTTGCTGAGCATATAGTAGGGCGGCCGTTAGTTGAGGCAAAAACAAGCTTCACTCATTCTGAACCCAGTTATAGCCAGTATTATGCTGACTATTTACCTGGACAATTCGAATTTTCGGCACAACACACGTTGGTTAAAATACCGATTCATCTGTGTCAAATACCTAATGTAAACGCTAATCATGAGGATTATTTGTTGGCATTGTGTCAATGTGAAGTGATGTTAGCAGAGTTGCATTCGAACAAGGACACATGTAAATACCACATTCAAAAAATGATGCTTTCTCAACCCCCAGGGGTTTTATGTGAAGATGAGGCAGCGGCTCAACTGTTTATAAGCAAGCGAACTTTGGCCCGAAGATTGCGGGCCGAAGGTACAGGTTTTCGTCAAATTCGAGATGAAATTATATCGCAACAAGCAACTGGTTATTTACGTGACAGTCACATGTCAGTAGAGGCTATTGCTGCTTTGCTCAATTACCATGATAGTGCAAATTTTCGGCGGGCATTTAAACGCTGGTTTCAGGTCTCACCTGATCAATACAGGCAGCGATTTAATAAAGCATGACTCATTGAAGAAATTTTTATCCAGTTATTCGAGAAAACCCTTGGGCACAGCTAAATTTGGGGGGAGTGCACAAATTGAATACAGCCCCTTTTAGGTTCAGTTTTTTTAATCACTCATTGTTTTGCCTATGAGCTATTCATAGCGATAGTTACCTCTGAATAAATGGCAATTTTTTATCTGGCGCAATAGGTGGCCAGATAAAAAATACATCGGTTGTGGTTTACTCAAAAAAAGCTATAGACCAGAGTAACAGCAGTCTGAGTGTCTAGGTTATCGATGTCATCCGCTACATCAGAATTATGATCTAGGATAAGCGACACTTTGAGCGATACCCCGCCGCTGATTTGGGCA
>CAJQKX010000819.1 GCA_905479025.1 uncultured Paraglaciecola sp. | reverse complement strand
AGTTTGATAGGATTACGTGGGATTGTAGTAAAGAGTCACGGTAACGCCTCGTCAGAGAGTTTTTTGTATGCGATCCGTGAGGCGATAGAACAAGTTGAGATGCGAGTCCCAGACAAAATAAAAGATAAAATTGAAGCTGTTTTAATGGAACGCCACGAATAAATGAATTGCAGAATAATTGGCAGTGGTAGTCACTTTCTTAATGCTATAAATACCAATGCAAACTCGCTTGTGGTGGTTGATAAGTTAGATGAATGGATTACCAACCGCACTTGGATTAAAGAAATTGAATTTCAGACGTTCATCAAAAACAGCCGCGACTATTGGTCTTAAAGTGAAGGAAAATTGTGCTTTGTATTGGTTAGAGCTGCACCAAGAAGAATGTAAAGTATAAAAGCATTGGCAAAAAATTGGAAATGTCACTTGAATAGACGGTTATGCTCCTTGGGAAATATGGTAATACCTCCTCTGTTACATTATCAACAGCAATAGACACCGATACAATAGATGGTAGGATCGAATGCTAACAATATTTTCTTGTGGCTTTTGATGACGGTTTTGCCTATGTATTTGCGTTAATATGTTATTAAAATACTATTTTTAGAGAAACAATTATGAGTAAACAAGCATGGGTCTTTCCTGGTCAGGGATCCCAAAATTTAGGTATGTTAAGTGAACTAGCTTCTGAATATGCCATCATTCAAGAGACTTTTGCACAAGCCAGCGAAGTCTTAGGTTATGATTTGTGGAATGTGGTACAAAATGATGAACAAAAACTTAATCAAACGCATATTACACAACCCGCTTTATTAGCCGCAAGTTATGCAATTTATAAACTTTTACTCGAAAAAGAACTCAGCCAGCCGCTATATTTGGCAGGCCATAGTCTTGGAGAGTACTCCGCTTTAGTTTGTGCTGGCGTTATAGATTTTAGTGATGCTGTTAAATTGGTTGAAGCTCGTGGTCAATTTATGCAACAAGCTGTACCTGCGGGAACAGGTGGTATGTATGCCATTATTGGCTTGGATGATGACAAGGTAATTGCAAGTTGCCATCAGGCACAAGGTGAAACACATGAAGTTGTGGCAGCAGTTAATTTTAATTCGCCAGGACAAATAGTGATCGCAGGTAATAAAGGTGCGGCTGAACTGGCTGCAAATTTATGTAAAGAACAGGGTGCAAAACGCGCATTACCATTGGCTGTTAGTGTGCCTTCTCATTGTGCCCTAATGAAACCAGCAGCTAAAAAACTGGCAAGTTTACTGACTGATATTCAATTTAATATACCTAATATCCGCGTTATTAATAATGTCAATGTTGCCTCCCCAAATGAACCTGATGCGATAAAACAAGCTCTAGTTGAACAATTGTATAGTCCAGTTAGATGGACAGAGACGGTGACTATGTTAGCTGATCTTGAGGTTGAAAATTTATTAGAAATCGGTCCCGGCAAAGTATTAACTGGATTAACTAAGCGTATTGATAATCGCTTAAGTTGCAAGGCGATAAACAGTATTGATTCTGTTAATTCATTGATTTAATTTAAAACTTTTTTTGTAGAGAGAATGTATGTCTAGTTTAAATGGCAGTATTGCATTGGTGACGGGTGCAAGTAGGGGAATAGGTAGAGCGATAGCTGAGCGGTTAGCTGCAGATGGAGCAACTGTTATAGGTACTGCAACTTCTGAAAATGGCGCACATTCAATCAGTGATTATCTGCAAGGTGAAGGTGAAGGTAAAGTTCTCGATGTTTCCATACCCGAATCAATGCAAACCTTACTGGCTGAGATCACCGAAAAACACGGCGCTGTGGATATACTGGTCAACAATGCTGGGATCACCCGTGATAATTTATTGATGCGTATGAAGGATGACGAATGGCAAAGTATTATGGATACAAATTTAACCGCCATTTTTAAAATGTCCAAAGCAGTGCTTCGCGGCATGATGAAAAAACGCAAAGGACGTATCATTAATATTGGTTCTGTAGTTGGCTCTACAGGTAATGCTGGTCAAGCCAATTATGCAGCTGCCAAAGCCGGTGTGATAGGTTTTAGTAAGTCTATGGCCCGTGAAGTTGCATCTAGAGGTATTACGATTAATGTGGTATCTCCAGGTTTTATCGATACGGATATGACAAAATCATTATCAGATGATCAAAAAGAAAGTATATTCAAAGATATTCCAGCAAACCGTTTAGGTGATCCTAAAGAAATAGCGGCAACGGTTGGATTTTTAGCAAGTGATGATGCTGCATATATCACTGGTGAAACGATACACGTCAATGGCGGCATGTATATGGGGTGAAATGTAATAAGGTTTATAATTGTTGATGCTTTATTAAACGAATAAATATTTACTAATCTGTGAGTGGTTAGACCAGAAAAAAAGTTGACCCTGCCACTTGCAAGGGGTGACTTAGCTGAATACACTACCCACAAATTTATATCTAGCGACTTAAAGGATAACTAGAATTATGAGTACTATCGAAGAACGTGTAAAAAAAATCGTCATAGAACAACTTGGTGTTAAAGAAGAAGAAGTAAAACCAGAAGCCTCATTCGTTGATGATTTAGG
>CAJQKX010000818.1 GCA_905479025.1 uncultured Paraglaciecola sp. | reverse complement strand
CGATAAAATATTTCTAATCACAGCGCTGCCAATAAAACCAGCGCCGCCTGTAACTAATATTGTTTTGGAATTCATATTCGCTAAAAATCACTCCTAAAATATGAAAATAAGATTTGGCTTTTATAAAAAGATAAAATCACATATCAAGACCACTCATCGGGACAATCCTGCTTCAAATAAATAAGTGCCTCTTCTAACGTGTATCCATAATGGTAACCATTACCACAAAATTATGTAGGGAAATTATTTAGACGTGACTGCAAGTATCCTGACCCATTAATATTTTACTGAAACTATAACAATCAGGGATGCCATCGTTCTAACAAACCGGCATATTGAGCCAATATTTCATCCCAAAAAAAATTGTCCTTGAAATTAATTTTTGTAGACTCTTTTAATTGATTTAGTTTATCCTCGCTAGAGAATAATTCTCCAATCAATTTATCAGCCATTTCAATATCATTGAAATAAAGTGCACCATCCTTAGCTACCCAGCGATTGAATTCGTTATCATGAGCTAAAACAGCATTTCCTGCCCCTAATGCTTCAACCAATGAAGGATTGGTTCCACCCACTTGATGGCCATGTATATAGAATCTGGAAAAAAATCGTAATGCGCTAACTACATCCGCATCATAAATAGCCCCTACAAAAACCACTTCATCACTAGCGGCATCAACGATTTTTTTATGATATACATTAATTTCTGGCTCATATCTGCCTAAAACGCATAATTTTGCATTACGTCTGGAACTTGAAAAAGCTTTAACGATTTCTAAAATTGAGTTTTCGGGCTCTGCACGAGCAATAACAATTGAATAATTATTTTTAATTAATCCATACTGATCTAGTTTTTTTTCATCAGCATCTTTAATGTGGGTCGCACCATAAGGAATCATAGTGATTTTCTGTCGAGACACCCTTGTAGACAAATGATCTTCAATTCGCGGATGATCTGCCACCAATTGATTACCAAACCAGCAGCCAAACCACTCATTCAACCAGAACCATGCTTTAGCTATAAACCCCCACTTCTGTCGCTTCCATTCAACACCATCCATGTTGATTATATTTTTCTTACCCTTCAAACGATGTGCAAAATTGAACATAGCCGTATTATAACCAAGGGTTAGGAAGACACCGTGATGCTTTAGAGAGTGAAGAACCGATTTGAAATCGAAAATTATCGTTCCTAACGGGCCCTCACGTTTTACCGATATATGTATGCGCGTAATACCATGCCAGGACGTTTCATAGACTTCAGTTACGCCTCGCTCTTGGCAGTAAACCACTACCTCCCAGTCTTTACTAACGAGATACCTTCCCAAGTATTCCGCAAACGTCTCGAACCCGCCATAACGCGCAGGCAAACCTCTTATTCCTAAAATAATGCACTTCACTAATTTTTACTCGTAGAACTGCCAAGCAAATGATTTTTTATCCTAACAAGCTTAGGCCAATATCTACCTAACAATGACTTAGTAAAGCCACTACCTTCAGGATACCAAGTTGTTGAACTAATATTTCTATCTTGCGCATTGCAATGAGTGTAGGCATACGCAGCAATCGATCGGCGATACATATTCAGGGGAAATGAGATTTCATCATATCCATGGAGTGTGTAATCCCGTGTGAACATAATGACACAGCGATTTAGTATTGGCGCAATTTCATAGGTGTCGCCGGTAAACTTATGCCTCAACTTCAGCTCACCGCCGTACTCACTCTTCCACTCAGGATTTAAATAGATTAAGATATTTAAAGACCGAGCCCAATCCTCTTTCAGCGGATGATAATTAAAATCTGTGTGCATATTCAAAAAACTTCCTGCACCGCCCTGATGCAAACCTCCCCCGTGGAAATCAGAGTCCACAAAAACGTCTTCGCCTGTTATAAACGAAACTAATTTGCGAAATCGCGCAGAGAGCAGGTCTTCTTTGAGCCCTTTTAAAGAGGAGCCATAATCTGAAAAATCTGACTTCTCATATTTATTCTTAGCAAAGATATAATCTCTACTCTTCCTCAGTCCTGCCTCAACTGGATCAGGAATCTCTCCTAATAAATTTTCAATCGAATCAACCGATATGAAATCGTCTATGACCACATGCTCAACCGAACGAGAATTAAAAAGTTCCCTAAGCTGATCTTTTTTTCTTTCTATACTCCTAAAATCAATCATGTTTCATCCTTAGTAAGACCTGAGCTGCACGCTCTATGGCAACTCCATCTAAATTACCCATTTGATCGTTCAAAAATTCCTCTCGGTTGACTTTATAGCTATCAATTTTAATACTTAAAGCTCTCGCCACGCCACACTCAAACTCTTCAATGGTTGTGTGCACACCAACACCTGCACTTTCATAATTGATTGAATTAGGCATTCCTGGGACATCGACACACAAAACAACCGCCCCTTTTAAACACGCATCCACGCCAGCGGTAGAGTTAACGATAACAGCTATATCGCCTAAGGATATATCTAAATCTCTTATCGCACAGGTGCTAAGTGCTAACTCAGAGATAGATGTCTTGATAATATTTTTAAAAAAACTTACATTT
>CAJQKX010000817.1 GCA_905479025.1 uncultured Paraglaciecola sp. | reverse complement strand
ATCATCACAATCACATCACCGGGATGCCAATCAGGGTTGTCATTAAAACGTTTGAGTAACTGGTCATGCAGAATTTCTAACTCACGAACTTTTGAATGACATGCATGCACCTTTTATCGAAGGGGTGTTTGGTGCGGTAGAACATCATTTAGCTATTCCTTATGCCATATCTGATCGCAATGTAGGTCAGGTATCACCATTATTGAACAGCTTTTTACAGTTGATGAAATTGCATCAAAGCCGCTTAACGTTATCTGAAGTCTTGTCTTTGCTTGAAGTACCCGCGGTGCAGCGCAAATTTGCCATCGCCCCCCAAGAATTTGAATTATTACAACATTGGCTAACCGATGCGGGTGTGCGTTGGGGCTGGAATGAACACGACAAACAGCGCTGGGATCTACCGGCAGAAAAACAAAACACCTGGGTGTTTGGCTTACAACGATTGTTAGCCGGTTATGCGATGGCAAGCACCGAGTTGTACCAAGGTGATCAAGACTTAATTTCGGCTTATGCTGACATTGAAGGCCAGCAAGCTGTGGCTTTAGGTAAGTGTTATCAGTTTACTAGCGCACTATTAAAGGTATTGGCGTTTTGCCAAAATCAACAAAGCAATCAACAAAACAATCAACAAAACATACAGCAGAAAGTCGAGCAAGCCCTTGAATTGTTAGCTGAGCTGTATGATGCCGATGAAACCGAACAACCCGACATGCTTATCCTTCGAGAAACCCTCGAAAAAATGTTAGCCCATAGCCACCAATATACACAACATATTGATCAAGATGTGTTTGTCAGTGAGCTACAGCAAAACATTCAGGAAAATGGGGTAGGTCAGCGATTTTTAGCGGGTTATGTGAATTTTTGTACACTGATGCCAATGCGCAGCATTCCCTTTAAAATGGTGTGTTTGTTAGGCATGAACGATAGCGATTATCCAAGGCAAAGTGTGCCTATGGGGTTTGACTTAATGCGCTTGGCACCAGCAAAACGTGGTGACAGATCTCGACGGTTGGACGATAGATACCTATTTTTAGAAGCCTTATTGTCAGCCAGAGAATATTTATATTTTAGTTATCATGGCTTTAGTCAAAAAGACAATAGCCCTTTAGCACCGTCTATTTTGCTCAGTGAGTTGATGGAATATTGTCAACAAGGATTTTGTTTGTCGGGAGAGTTAGGCTTAGAAGTAGAAAAGACCGAGAAAAACTTGCTTGCCCACGTAACGCTTAAACATAAGTTGCAGCCTTTTCATCAAGCTTATTTTGAAGAAAAAAGTAATACTACAGCTGAAGTTAAAAGCGAGTCTTATTTAAGTTTTAACCAAAAACAGCAAGCTATTGCCGAGCAGTTGCAACAACCCTCAAAAGCGTTGATGTTTAACGCTGAGCCTTTGAATCAGTCCTTAGAACAATCTCCTCAACTTGAACTAGAGTCGATGATCGCGTTTTTCCAAAATCCTGCTAAAGCGTTTTTTATTCAGCGATGGCAAACCCGTTTTTATCCGTTAGGGCAACAAAGTAGTGATGAAGAGCCTTTCTCATTTGATGGTTTAGATAGATATAAATTAAACGAAAGATTAGTACAGTATTCTCTTACTACGAGCCTTAATGGCCCTTCTGAGTTGGTTATCAACGAAGAACGTGTAGAAAATGTAAAAAGTGTAAAGAGCGAAGAAAGTGAAGAAAAAGCTTCTTTAGCAAACCAAGAGATAGAACAACCCAATACTATCATTAGCTTATTAAACCAACTCAGAGCAGAAGGCAAGTTACCCGCAGGGCAAAGCGGAGAACTAGCGCTTAGACCTTTAGTGAAGCAAAGCACGCAATTAGCCGAACACATTAATGATCTCAATACATCGCTCATCCCAGCGCAAAGTGTTGATATTGAGTTGTTGGTTAATAATGTGGTTCTTGTCGGGCGTGTTGACAGCCTGTATGCACAAAACTTAATACTCTGGCGCGCTGGTAAACTCAGGGCTAAAGATCGAATTGCTTTGTATTTACAATGGTTATGTTTGTGCGCTGAGGCACCCAAGGCTGGACTCAATCAAGCATATTTTATCAGTACTGAAAAATTGTATTCACTACCTGTGATTGAGAAACAAACAGCCCTACAACAACTGGCTATTTGGCTTGAACATTGGCAACTAGGTGGCGATCAAATACTCCATTTTTACCCAGAAGCCGCTTGGCAATGGGTAACGAGTCAGGACATAAACAAAACCTTGAGCACATTTAAAGGCAATGACTTTGCCGCAGGCGAGGGCACCGAAGCCCACATTCAAAGAGTTTGCCCAGACTTAACCCTGCGTTTTGAACCTTTCAGCCAAATAGCAGAGGCGTTACTTTTACCTCTTGTTGAATTAGGTGATGCAAAATGAGCCTTACTCCAATTCTCGATGGTGCGCTTAATTCCAATGACATCGCCCCATCGGCTACCATGCAACCTTTAGATACGTTCACTTTTCCTTTGTCTGGTGCATCGTTGATTGAAGCCAGTGCTGGCACCGGTAAAACCTATACCATCGTTAATTTGTATATTCGTTTGTTACTTGGCCATGGCTGCGAGCCTCTGGGAGTCGAGCAAATATTAGTGGTGACCTTCACCAATGCCGCCACAGGAGAGTTAAAAGAGCGTATTCGCCAGCGTTTACGTAAAGCCTATTTAGACTTTTTTGCTAGGGTCAGTAAAGATGCTTTTATTCAGCAACTTATTTATCAAAGTGACAACGTTGAACTCGATTGCCAGCGTTTAGCCTTAGCCAGTAAACAAATGGATGAAGCCGCGGTGTATACCATTCACGGCTTTTGTCACAAAGCCCTCACCGAGCACGCTTTTGAAAGTGGTGCTATGTATGAGCAGAGTTTTATATTAGATGAAAGTGAATGGCTGAAATTAGCTGCTGAGGATTATTGGCGTAAACATGTGGTGACTTTGCCACAACACACCTTACAGCTATTGCTAAAACATTGGGCGACACCTGATGCCATGATCAAAGGTATTGGTCGCTTGCTTAGTCAGCATGCCACGCCTCATCATACAAAAGATATTGATTCGGCTATCAAAAGTGTTAATCAATATGCCCAGCAGGTAACCAAGCTCAAACGTTGGTGGTTATCAAATGACGTTAGCCTACAGCTTAGCAAGGCTAATCTGAATGGCCGAGCTAAATTGGGCAAGTTACCCACATTACAAGATATGCAGGCATTTTGTAAAAGTGACTTGTTACAAATAGATTTTGACAAAACGGGTTGGCAGCTGTTCTCCCCTGAACAAATAGCGAAGGCGGCTAAAAAAGGCAGTGAGGACGTATCCCATTTAGATTTTAGCCAGTTTGAACAATTACAAAGTATGCTTTTACGTTGCCAACAAAACTTAATCTTAGCGTTTAGCCAACACGCGATGTCGGTGGTGTCGGCTAATCTTAAATCTCACAAAGACATGTTACATTTGTTATCGCCTGATGACCTATTAACGGGTTTGCAGCGGGCTATAAGCCAACAAGCTGGCACAGATGACAATACTTTGGCTAATACCATTCGCCAAAACTACCCTGCGGCATTGATTGATGAATTTCAAGATACCGACCCAGTACAATTCGAGGTATTCCAAGGCATTTACGGCGCTTCTCAACAAGAGCCTGATTTGGGGCCTAGTGACAAGAATAGTGATGAGAGTAGTTTTGATAATAATTCCAATCTGAGTATCGAAATTAAGCAAGTTGCTAGTTCCAATAACAGCTCAGGTACTTTTTTCAAAGATAGCTCAGGCACCATTTCCAAGGATAGCTCAAGGCTGTCAAAAGCCTGTTGGATCATGATTGGTGATCCTAAACAGGCTATTTATGCGTTTCGTGGCGCAGACATTTTTACCTATATAAAAGCCAAAGAGTGGGTGGATAATAAGCGGCATTTTACCCTAGCCACTAATTGGCGTTCAGCGCCCAAACTCGTCAATGGCATTAACCAATTATTTGAAAATAGCCGTAAAGGTTTTCTATTTGAACAAAGTATTCCTTTTTACCCCGTAAAAGCAGGGCAAGATTTTGAAGGGTTAACTGTGCAGGGTAAGGTAGTTGAAAGTTTGGACTTTCAACATTTATGCAGCAGCGAAAACTTACCTATTCCAGCCAGCGATGCGTCTAATCAGTTAGCTATTGCCACGGCCAATCAAATATCTCATTGGTTGCAGTTAGCCCAAACAGACCAAGCGCAGATCAAAAACCGGGCTATTACTGCTGGAGATTGCTGTGTTTTAGTGCGTAATCGTAATGAAGCGCAAGTGATTAAAAATGCCTTGTCAGCGGTGAATGTAGCCAGTGTGTTTTTGGCCCGTAAAAGTGTGTTTGCCACCCAGATTGCAGCCGACGTATTTAGATTACTCAAAGCCCTTAGCCAACCTACAGATGAAAGACTATTAAAAGCAGCCTTGATGAGTGAGTTGTTTACGTTTAACGCTCAGCATCTAGATACTTTATTTAACGATGAATCAAGCTGGCAAGATGTGTTAGAACAACGTTTTTACTGGCATCAAACCTGGCAAAAACAAGGTTTGATCCGCGCCATAAACCAAGTGTTGCAGCACTTTAATGTCGAACAAGGTTTGATTAAACATCTGCCCGATGGCTTAAGGCGCGTGACTGATTTACGCCATTTAACCGAGTTATTACAACAACAAAGTTTACAGTTGGTAGGCGAA
>CAJQKX010000816.1 GCA_905479025.1 uncultured Paraglaciecola sp. | reverse complement strand
ATCCTATACGAGGCACACTCCGTTGTGATCCTAGTCCATTAACTTTACATCCTTGCAAAGCACTCATCCTGAGTTCCTATCCTTTATCTCGTATCCTATACGAGGCACACTCCGTTGTGATCCTAGTTCCTAAGCTTTACTTCCTTGCAAAGCACTCATCCTGAGTTCCTATCCTTTTGATGCAGCAACCTTGCCGCATTTTCCTTCAATCCTAAAGTTGTCCAAGTTCATCCTTGATGTCTTCCTGACTCGTCGTGTTTCCTTGTGACAGATGTAAATATAGAGGAACTAGGAAAGTTTACGAGGGGGTAAAAAAATAATATGGAAATACATTACGGACAAAAAAAAGGTGAATGGCTTTATTTATTATAAAACAACAAGTTGGAATTTTTGTAGGTGTAAAAGCAAGATCAATTGACGACTTCACTTACGTCTTTGTACGAAATCTCTTACATGAAGATAGCGATATGCTTACAACCTAGTTTATTGGATTTCGCGAGGCCTAAACATCAAGTGCCCTTTAATCTGGCCTACGTCTAATTCTTCAACCAAATCGTAGTGACCATCTTCAAAAAAAGATAAGCATTTTGGCAATGTCACATACATACCAACCCCTTGACTATCCAAGTCTTCGAGCATAATACCTTCAATTGCACTCATCAATACATGTCCTAATCCATGATCTTGTTGATCAGGATGCACACCAATTAGAGACAACATGTGGAAGTGCTTGGCAGGCACACGGCTTCGCACTATAGTCTCTTTTTCGACCATTTGTTTGGTACCAAAATAACCTGCGGTCAAAAGCATTTTCAATCGCCAATGCCAAAATCTATTAGGACCTAATTTGGCATCAGGGTTCATTAAGCAAGCAACAGCAACCAATCGTGCATCATCAAACAAACCAATCATAGGCTGCTTAGCTAACCAAAAGGCATTTAATTCTTCTCTGATCGCTGAACGTAAACGAGATTCATATCCCTCTTTTTCGTATTGAAATATATCAACAAATAATGGGTCATCATAATAAGCGAGATACAATATTGATGCGGCAATCTTTAGATCTTCGGCCACTAAGTAAACCGCTTTTATGTTGGCCACGTCTGCGATTTGTTCTTCTTGCAATTCCATAACGATTGGTTCCTAGTATGTTATGCCCGTATTTTACCCTGTGGATGTTGACTTGTTAATCGTTTGTTGCAAATCAAAAAATCATTTATTAGAAACACATGTGTCGGGAAATACATCTGCGGTCTAATTGCTCACTGAGAAAAACAGTGAGCTAATGACTGATCAACATAAATGTTATAGGCGCTCTCGCCCCACCCTACCAATGCAGTATTTTTAAATATCAAAGGAGTACATTCATCTTGTGTAGTGACGCCGTCACCATCTTTACGTTGAGTTCGGTAATATAACACCTGATATGTATCGTTACCTTGGGTATAACGCTCATTAAAATCTGCAATACCCATGAGACTTAAAATTTGCTCATAAGTAGCATTTTGTTGTAATAGCGAAATATGTTTACGATTTTTTTGCTCTTTCTCTTGCCACTCAGAATGATGACCATATTCGCCATCAGTATTTACAGAAATAATACAGCCACTCAACCCAAGTGATAATCCCAATAATGCGGCGATTACTAATTTTTTCATTGATCGTTCCTTAATATTCATCATTTTAAAATGTTTAGTGTTAAGCGACTACAATAGTCAATTTGGCTATGAGTATTCAAAATTGAGGCCAAACCGTTAACCTTATGTTTTATATAAATATATGGTGATCACATGAACAAGTGGTTAATATTATATAAGTATTTCTGATAAAAATTTAGGACTTTTAACCAATCGAATGAGCAACATCGACTACATTATCAATTTGTGTTTTGACATTTCTGAGCAGGGTAAAACCCCTTCTGTGGCTTTAATCAGGAATATGGCTCATCACCCTTTAGCTATTCCCGAGGTCATTAAAGGTTTACGTCATTGGAAAGCAGACTCAAATGTCCGCCCTAAAGTCCAACACAAACAATTAAATGATGGTTCAGCCACCAACCAATCATTACAACAACGTGTCTCACAGCTTGAGACTCAAGTAGCGACTATAATGGAACAGCTAATTAGAATGTCGGATGGAGTATCGAATAAAAAGAACGGTTAATTCTTGGAAACTGACGGTTGTAAAGACTGAATAAAGACCGCTAGGTTTGCTGCCACTGCCTTTTTTGGTAAAAGTCCGACTTGCTCTAGCATCACTTCGCCGCTGGTGTTATCCACCGTAAGAATGTAATCATCTTCGTCTGTTAAGGCAACAAAGAGTGTCTCTGGTTGCTTCAACCTCCTTTTCATTAGTATGTGCCCAACCAGGTTTTGCTGTAATCGTTCAAAATCGTTCTGATTCCATGGCTGTAACAATTGTAAATAACCATTGCTTGACTCAGCACATAGATTATCGCTCCAATATGCAGAGTAATAACTGATAACATCTTGGTGAATTTTCATTTCTAAAGCTTTTTCTAAATCATTAAAGTTAGCTGACCCAGAGCGTTTAATAGGTTGCCAAGTAACTCTATCACCTACATTTCCTGGGGTTGTATAGCAGTCTGAAGGCCATTCATTATCATATTCAACTGTGACCATCTCAGGATAATTTTTTGCTGCAATCAAATATTTTTTAACATACTCATCTAACGCAGCTGTTACTTGTTTACTCATCAACATTCTCTTTAAACGCCACCATATATCCTGCTAATCTAACATCATTTTGAAAAAATGATATCTCAAGGTTTTGACCAAAGCAGTCATGAGGTAGACTTATCGGCACAAAGTGAACATAACAATAAAGAGTGAATGTGAGCGAAATAATTGATAAACAAACGACGCTTGTCGGATTAAGTTTAGGCAAAGCGACCGAGTACAGAGAAATATACTCGCCAGACTTGTTGCAAGCAGTTCCTAGAAGCATGAATAGGGTGGAGCTAAATTTAACGGCTGAATTGCCATTTTATGGCACTGATCGATGGAATGGCTACGAATTATCTTGGTTAAATTCGAAAGGTAAACCTCAAGTAGCTATTATGCGCTGTGAAGTACCAGTGTATTCACCAAATTTAATTGAGTCAAAATCATTTAAATTGTACTTAAATAGCTTTAATCAAAGCCATTTTGACTCTATAAGTCTAGTCGCTGAAGCCTTAACGAAAGACTTATCTCAATGCGCGGGGGAAAAGGTTCAAATCGAACTCTTTAAACCAGCAGCATTTTCCCAAATGCAAATTTCTAGCCTTGATGCGGTATCTATCGACGATTTAGATATAGAAGTGAAGAACTATCAACTTAATCCATCTAATTTAATCGCCGCCGGTAAACAGATTGAAGAAACTTTGACGAGTGATTTGCTTAAGTCAAATTGTCTGATAACCAATCAACCTGATTGGGGAAGTGTTTTCATTCGTTACCAAGGTCAACAAATAAACCACGAAGGATTATTACGTTACCTTATTTCATTTAGACAACATAATGAATTTCATGAACAATGTGTAGAGCGTATATTTTGTGACATCATGACTCATTGTAAACCTAAAAAGTTAAGCGTCTACGCAAGATATACCCGGCGTGGGGGGCTCGATATCAATCCGTTTAGAAGTAATTTCGAAAAAATATACCCAGAAGTAAGGCTGGCAAGACAATAAAGAGCCTATATGCACCAAAACAACTAAATTCAGGTGATTATGCATAAGATTCAACTCAATCCTATAGGGGCTATGAGCCAACTATCTCATATGGAAGTTAACTTGCTTAGCGAGTCTTCAGATAGTGACTTATACAAACTGTTTCGCAACTGCTGTTTAGCTGTTTTGTATAGTGGTGCTGAAATAGATGATTGTGAAAATATATTCGCTCCTCACCACAACTTTTCCGTCAATTTGATTAGCCGAGAAAGAGGAGTGAAAGTAGAGTTGGTAAACCCACCAGCTCATGCTTTTGTGGATGGAGAGTTAATAGAAGGTGTGCATGAACACATCTTTTGTGTGCTGCGTGATTTATTGCATATGGGCGCAAAGTATTCAGATC
>CAJQKX010000815.1 GCA_905479025.1 uncultured Paraglaciecola sp. | reverse complement strand
GGTAGTTTATTCAAAGGAAAAGCAGTAAAAATTCGTTTGTCATGAATATGTACCGCTGTGGTAAGTGTTGCCAAAGTAGATGCATTTTTAAAAGTAATACGCTGACCCAAAGTATCAGTTATGACTATGGCTCGCTCTGCATGAAAAGATATTATTGCCGGGTCCCCAAATTCTTCAAGATTGACGTCTGACGCACTGGATATGCTGCTAAAAGTAAACCCCAGCGTTATGGCTATCGCTGTGACTATTATTTTATTCATCTAAGCAACACCTTCATCCAAGTCAGCAACGACATTTCGTAGTGAAGCATCGGCTACATCTTAGTGCAGCACATCCGCTCAGGTATCAAGGTGATTGGAATGGCGGTCACGAAGGCTTCAGGGGTTGCTTAGCATCTCAATCAACAGCCGCTATTATTAACTGTTCCATCACGCATAGTGGTGTTGCAAAGATTAGCCCCCCTCCGATCAGCTTCCATCAGATTAGCACCCTCCAGATTAGCATATATCAGATTAGCACCACTCAGATTAGCCGTCTCCAGATTAGCATTCTTCAGATCAGCACCTATGGGTCCAAATAGTATAATTTGATAAGAAAGTGTTTCTGGCTCATCACAACCAATGAGGAGTGGAAATGAGACAGACAAGTAAGAGCCAACCCAATTAAAATCCGAAAAAAGGCCGCAAAGCTATTAAGCTCTACGACCTACAGGCAGGGGGTAGTAGTGAAGGATACTACTGGTTGATAGATAGTGACTGGCGCTAAATTTACCAATTACGTTATCGTGAACTAAGGGGTCAGTTATTCCATCGCCTCCGCTATTCTATCAATCAATTCTTTACCCTTGCGGTTGTATTGAATACAGTTTGCCCGTCTATCAAAAGGGTCTTGAGTTACCTTTAGCATGTCCTTTCCCTTGACCCTTGAAGCCTTGAAGTCACACCAGTAAAGGGTGGCCCGACTTGCAGTTGCCCCTGTCATGTTCAGGCGTTATTCAACTATAGACCGGTTACCTGAATTATTCTCAATGTCAGCGTAGTAAAGAAACGTTAAGATTGAAGGCAGGGCCATCGCAGGGTCAACCTTCTTGAACTCCTCAAGGGCCGCTACCAGTTTCTTTATGATACCTAGTTGGTGGGAGAGTAATCAATTGGATATTTGGCGAGTAACAACTGACGGATTGCCAATTAATGAGGGAGAATTAGCATGAAGCGTTTAGGAATAATATCAGCAGCAGTTATCTCAGTGGTAATGCTTGCCACCTCCGCATTTGCACAGGATTTCTGGAAGGGTTTGGATGCTTACGCTGCTGGTGATTATGCTACAGCTTTTCAAGAGTGGAGACCTTTGGCTGAGCAAGGCAATGCTAAAGCACAATTCAATCTTGGGATTATGTACGATAATGGCGATGGCGTTTCACAAGATTACGCAGAGGCTGTAAAGTGGTACCAACTAGCTGCTGAGCAAGGCGATGCTTATGCACAAGGCAATCTTGGTATTATGTACTATAAAGGCAAAGGCGTTGAGCAAGACTACGCAGAAGCTGCAAAGTGGTATCGTAAAGCTGCTGAGCAAGGCTATGCTCAAGCACAAGGCAATCTTGGAAATATGTACGATAATGGCCAAGGCGTTCCACAAGACTATGCAGAGGCGTTAAGGTTGTATCGACTAGCTGCCGAGCAAGGCTATGCGATTGCACAATACAATCTTGGGGTAATGTACTTCAATGGTGAGGGCTCACTACGCAAAGACAACAGCTTGGCTTATATGTGGTTTCATTTGCTTCTTATCAACGGAAACGAATTAGGTGGTGAACCTAGGAACATTGCGGCAGAGGAAATGACACCTGAAGACATCTCTAAAGCTCAAGTTATGGCTAGAGAATGTATGAGCAACGACTATAAAAACTGTGGTTACTAAACAGGGATTGGGATTGGCCCAATGTTTCATTTTTAAAGGGCTTGTATGAATTTTTTGTTGGAAAACAGCAGATTTATTGTGTTTGAATGTGCTAAACGCTGCTTAGGATGAGTGGCATAGTGAGACTTGGATTAAATAGGGAGATAATATGCAAATTATATTGAGAGCGCTTCTATATATTTGGCTGCTTACTGGATTTTCTGCTTCGTATTTTTTGGTGATTGATTTAGACACTACCACTGAGAACCAAATTGGAGGAATGGGCTGGTTCCCAGTGGTTTGGATTGGAGGTGCATTGGTTATGGGCTGGTTGGGCGACGCAGTAATGTTTAATAAAGGGACTGTGTTTGGGCGCAGTGAGTTTGGTTCGATTAGTAAGACCGTTTATATCGCTGTGATAGTAATTGTACCACTCGCTTCAATGTTATTGCAGCCCATTTAGTAATTTGTCGCAACTCGTCACAAATCGCAAAACCTCTTGTTTTTATGACGAAAGACAACCAATACTGACTGTAATAAAAGAACACCTAGGGTTTGCAGATGGCTATTTGGCTTATAAAGACATTCTTACACTTAAATCACTAATTATATTTGGGTACTTTTGCTCTCTGTGTGAAACATTAGTATTGCAATCTGAAAAATCGATAATGCATTGATTATCTGTTTTAAGGTACTCTTGTTCGTATGTCCGTTTTCGGATTATTTGAATCTAAGGGCGTTCTGAACTAAAAAAAATAACTTAGAAACATTTTCACTTTGAGCCAGAAATACTCTCTTATCAAATTATCCTATTTGGATCCATAAGAGCTCGCAGCAGACAACACCAAGATTATCCCGGATGCTTCAGGGGTCACTCTGATCCTGATCAGCAAGCGTAAGATTGTGCCAGACAGCATCGTATATTCAGACTGCTGGAGAGGCTACAACGTTCTGGATATCTCAGATTTCCACCACTTCCGCATCAACCATTCTAATCTATTCGCTGACCGCCATAACCATATCAATAGCATCGAGAATTTCTGGAACCAAGCTAAACGGCATATGCGCAAATTCAATGGTATTCCCAAGGATCAATTTAGTTTATGTCTGAATGAATGTGAGTGGCGGTTTAACACAGTGACCCTTCAAGACAGTTATTAATTTTAAAACAATTGGTTAGATGTCACTTGAAGTAGTTATCTGGGTCAGCCTTTTCTTTTATATTCTGATCAATCGACTGGAGGGACATCGTCAATGGAAGATAAAATTGAGCCAATTTCACTCAACGAGATATTAAAAATTGACGGTTTGGAAAATGTCAAAATCAGATTTAATCTGATGATTGAGGGGAATTGGAACCCTACGGACATATTTCGCGATGGAGATTCTGAAAAGTTACTCGCGGGTCAGTATTGGAATTACAAAAAGAATAAATCCTTCAAAGAAGGTCAAATCACAATTGGCCTTTTGAAGGTCAATGCAAGTGATAGTTGGCTTCTCTTTCATGTTGGCCGCGTTACTAAAGATCTAAATAAATTTGATTCGATAGGATATGAGTATGAGACATTACCAGAATATGAAAAATATTGTGGTCGTCTAATTGTAAAATATAAAAATAGTTCCCAAAATATGATCCGTTTAGCAACATCCGTGATGAAGAATTGTGAAGTAGGTCAAATCCTTCCTGACAGATTCGATAATGATATTTTTCCAGGTTATGATTTTGTTAAATTATCGTGGAATGAACTGTCGAGAGTAATCGAGAAAGAAGGTTGGAAAGCAGCCCTTCAGAACCAAAAAGGCGTCTACTTAATTACAGACACTTCAAATGGTAAAATGTATGTTGGCTCCGCTTATGGAGAAAATATGATTTTAGGTCGCTGGAAATCTTACGTTAAAACTGGACACGGTGGTAATGAAGGCCTGAAAGGTTTATCCAAGGAATACATTTGTAAATACTTTGAATACTCTATTCTTGATATTTTTAAAGCCACGACCGATGATCACCAAATAATTCTACGAGAAACATGGTGGAAAAATATACTTAAAACTAAAATCTACGGGTATAATAAAAACTAACCAAATGTCTACCGTCAGCACTAATGGGTCCAAATAGGATAATTCAATAAGATGGTATTTCTGGTTCATCTTATCAGTTTTGAGATCTGAAATTTAGAAATTCTGAAATTACAATTTTACGACTTTAAAAATACCTATTTTGGAAACCTGATTTACCTCATCACTTTCAGTGGAAATTATAAGGATCCAGTTTTTTGATTTTTTGACCTGTCCCCCCATTACTTCTTAGAAAAGAAAATTTTTTATTGAGGTAGGAAACTTTTATATTGGGGCCCGAAGAAACTTAAATATAGAGTTAGGACAATTAAATGTACGGCAGTGAACTTATTAAATATAGCTTGGAAACTTTTTTATTGGAAAACGATATGGGCCGCTTATCTGATAACAGCCACTCAAGAATCAAGATTAGATTGACCTATATCTGCCCAACGGTGAAACCTAAGTGAAACCTTTTTGGTAAAGATCACGCATTAAAAATCAATAAAATTCCGCTAAGTCATT
>CAJQKX010000814.1 GCA_905479025.1 uncultured Paraglaciecola sp. | reverse complement strand
GCAGAGCATTAAGCAACCCATGGTTTGGGCTGCTTATGATAAGGTCTAATCGTTGCTGTGCAAGCTAGCGTTTAGGCCGCCCCATTTAGATGGACCAGCTACTACTGCTTCAACTACACCTGTTTGGCTGTTACGGCGATATAATAGGCTATGCATACCTGATAATTGACGAGCAGCTACTACTTCACCATCTGGTGTGGTGACTTTAGTGCCAGCCGTTACATACAAGCCTGCTTCAACGATACAGTCATCGCCTAAAGAGATACCAATACCTGCGTTGGCGCCAACCATGCTGTTCTTACCAATAGCATTGATAGATTTACCCCCACCGGATAAGGTACCCATTGTAGAAGCCCCGCCACCAATATCAGAGCCATCACCTACCACAACTCCTTGTGAAATACGGCCTTCAATCATAGAGCTGCCTAAAGTGCCAGCGTTGAAGTTAACAAAACCTTCGTGCATCACCGTGGTGCCAGACGCTAAATGTGCGCCCATACGGACTCGGTCTGCATCACCAATACGCACACCCTCTGGGATAACGTAATCAACCATTCTTGGGAATTTGTCAATGGAAGTAACAGCTAAGTGATGAGCTTCAGTGGCAATCAACTCTCTTAATGCTTCTACTTTGCTGGGTAGTACTGGACCTGCTGAGGTCCATGCAACATTCGTCAATAGCCCAAATACACCTTCAAGGTTAATACTGTTGGGTTGTACTGCACATTCTGATAACAAATGCAGGCGCAAATAGGCGTCTTCAGCAGACTGTGGTGTGGCGTCTATATCGAGGCTAATTTCGACAAACTCACCTTTTATCAAGCCCACTTTACTGGCTAAGCAGTGACGCTCAATGTGTTTATTGCTGCGAGGAAACCAAACATCTAAGGTTTTGCCACTTTCCACATCGATATATCGATGTCCATTACGGGTGATTGTCATTGTTACATCCTTAATAGGGATTTTGATTATATGGTTATTATCGCGCGAATTACGCTAAATCGCAGCCTGTATTTGTTTATAGGTTATGCCAAATTAGGCCAACGTTACTTTTGCTATAAGGATATTTCTAGTTTAGCGTCTGGATTGCCTAATTCTGTGATCTGTTGGCTAACTGGGAAGTTGTGTAAATCGAATTCGATGCCTCTACTATCTGGATTTCCCCCTGTTTTATCAAAGAAACAAAATGTGAGTATTTGACTAAATGAATGGGTCTGCCACACATAACAGCGATCAAATCCGCTATGCATGAGGGCATAATCTTGCTGGCCTTTCACCCATTTTGAACTTCTTGAAATATTACGCTTTTGAAAATATTCTAGCCCCAAAGGGAGTAATTCACCTTTAGCTTGCAGCTCATCAATAAATTTATCTAAGGGAATGTCACCCTTTTTTTGTCCACTTAAGTCATAAGCTTGTTGCATCGTTAAGGGGGACCCAAATTTTTTAACGGCTGCATTGAGTGTTTGTGCATGTATGGGCGCTATGCTCATATAGGCATCTTGCAGATAATAAGTGGCTGTAATTTGTTGGATAAAACCGTTGTGTTTATCAAAGTACAGCTCTACTTTTTGCTCAAGACGAGTATTTTCATATGGCTGATAAAAGCTAAACTTGATTTTATTACTAACACCTCCTCCACGAATGTTACCCAATTGACCACCTTGTTCATCAAGGTTTATCGCTTGTTGTAATACGTTGTCACCAATTTTCACCTCTTTTATTGACAGCACAGTGGCAACTGTTTGACTTGTGTCATCCAAAGGTAAAACGTTTGATTTGTTAAAGCGCTCCAGACCACGCAATGTTTCAAAAGGATGAGACTGCGATTGCGCCCAAGCCAAGGACGTTGCCAAGGTAGTCACCAAACCACTTATTAACGCGAAACGTTTACCCACTTTTGTTCACTCCTGATTGATAAAATATCGCGGATTTTATGATACCGCTATGTGTTTCGTATCGTTGAAGTCTACGCTATTCAAGCTAATCAAGCATAACGACGCAACCGTTTACATTTTTTAATGTTTTTAGCATGATTTATTTTGCTAATCTATGACACATATTATAAGTCCATTTGAAGTTGAATTTCTTGATGTCTCACTTTTTTCGTCACATATTTTTTTTAAAAAGTCGGGTTGTTATACGTTTAGGTTTGACGAGTTTGGTCCTTTTGTCATTGCCGGTACATGCTAAATACACCGATATTTTTACACGGCACCAAATCGATCTAAGTTTTAATGTTAATCAACCCGTATTGATTGCTGACTTGTTACCCCAAGCCGGTGCAGAGCTTGTGGTGGTTGGTGTGGATGACAAGCAACAACGTATGTTAGCCATTTATTTTTTTGATACCCAAAGCAACACTTACATCCAACAAGACAAGATCAATATTGCAGATAATGTGTTTGCCTACGATGTGGGTGAGCCTCAGCAAGATGGTCTGCAGCGTTTGTACCTTTTAGACAAATCTATGGTGTATCATTACGTGCCTGGCCATTTATCACACAAAGCAGTATGGATGCAAAGCGAGACGGTCTCATCGATGTACCTCAGTGATAATGCTGAATCGTTTAGGGAGATGGACTTTGTCCGAGACATTAATAACGATAGTCTTGATGACATTATGCTACCGCATTTTGAACAGCTCAATTTATGGTTGTCAGATTGCTGTGGCCTAAGGCACCCGCAACGCTTACCTATTGCTGCACGGATTGAAATGAATCAAAGTAGCGTCAGTTATGACGACCAAGAACTGTATTTTCAAGATATGGACTTAGACGGGAAAACAGACTTGGTGACGGTAGAGCAAGGTCAGTTGAATGTTTTTGCACAAAATGACAACATGCAATTTTCACTCATTCCCACAAAGATTCAAATAGATAAATCTATTTATGCTGTCGATTGGTGGGACATGAAAGGTCCAGATGGGCAGGAAATGGATCAAAGTGATATTCAACATCGTGTTGTAAAAGCCATTGATGACCTCAATGGAGATGGGATCCCAGACATTGCTTTGCAGTTTACGAAAAGCTCTGGTGTGTTAGATAAAACCATCGATTTTGAGTTTTTTTATGGAGCGTTAAAAGAAGGGAAATTAAGTTATGCTGAACAAGCCAGTACAAATATCACCTCTGAAGATACCTTATCTAACCTCATGTTTTTAGACCGAGATATGGACGGTAAACAAGAAGTGTCGGTGTCGTCTTTTGATATTGGTATCTCTCAAATAGTAGGGGCTTTGTTATCTGGCAGCATCGACCAAGATGTGTTGATTTTCTCTATGAATGAAAATAATCAATTCGGTAAAAAGCCCCTTGTCAGTCAAGAAGTACAAATTACTTTTAGCTTATCTTCGGGCACACGAGGTCAACCTTTGATTAAAATGATCGATATCAATGGCGATGCGGTGAAAGACATAGTGTATTCAGACGGTGATGATTTGATCCGAACTTTGCTCGCCACACCTGATCAGAAAAAGCCATACGCAAAGCGTTCACTTCGTCAGAAACTGCCGATGCCCAAAAACCCCTCAAACGCCACAGCAGATGACCTTAATCGTGATGGAAAGATGGACGTAGTGTTACATCATGGTCCTGCAGACAGCCCGGATTTATTGAAGCGCGTCATGGTGTTGATGGCGAATTAACGAACCCACAGGTGAGGCGAGTCATTGAAGACAAGTTATGAGATGCTCACCCAAGGGTTACTCACACAACTTCCCCGAGTCAACTACTCCAGGTGAATAGTTACCTTTGAGGTCAGTTGAAAGATGTTGGTGGGCGGTTTAGGCGTAAGTTTTTCCTGATGAACTGGGCTGCGATACGCCTCAGTCACTTTAGTTAATCTACAATCTCTTTTGGAACAACACTCATAGCCCATTGTGACGCAGTAATTAGTGCAGGTAACATGCGTTTAAAAACTTTTTATCTCCTCCTTCTTATGCACATTGTTTATCATTTTTCAGTCATTGGAGTCCATAGACAAAATTTGTTACTTACTTAGATATCATTGTGGCGAATAAACTTGATATCATACCCTTAGGTTTTTTAATGTTTCAAATCAAGATGATTTGAGTGTCGATATAATTGAACCAACAGAATACACTGTTGGCCTTAGGTTTTAATGAAAATACCAAAAAGATTACAACCACTTGTCGATGATGGCCTGATAGACACAGTCTTATATCAGCTTATGAGTGGAAAAGAGGCCACCGTTTATGCGGTGCAGTGCGGGTCTGAAGTGCGTTGTGCCAAAGTGTATAAAGAGGCAATGAAACGCAGCTTTAAAAAAGCTGCGCAATATCAGGAGGGGCGTAAGGTCAGGAACACGCGACGTGCTCGTGCTATGGAGAAAGGGTCTAAGTTTGGCCGTAAGCAACAAGAAGACGCGTGGCAAAATACAGTAGTAGACGCTTTATTTACATTGGCCAAGGCTGGGGTTCGAGTACCTGAACCTTACGGTTGTTATGAAGGCGTGTTGCTGATGGAATTGGTGACAGATGACAACGGCGAGGTCGCACCCAGACTCAACGATGTCTCTATGTCAGCAGAGCAAGCCATTGAAGATCACGCTTTAGTGATGATCTATGCGATGCGTATGTTATGTGTGGGTTTGATACACGGTGACTTATCAGAGTTTAATGTGCTGGTGGACGACTATGGTCCGGTGATCATTGATTTACCTCAAGTGGTGGATGCGGCTGCAAATAACAATGCATTCAGTATGTTACAGCGTGATGTGCGAAATATGAGTGAATATTATGGACAGTTCGCCCCTGAATTAACCCGCACCTTTTATGCTGAAGAAATGTGGGCATTATTTGAAGCGGGTGAGTTAACGCCTGAGACAGAATTAACGGGGCACTATGAACTACCTGATGATGACGCAGACGTAGACTCGGTATTAGAAGAAATCAAAGCCGCCTTTGCCGAAGAGCAAGAGCGTATCGAAAGGGTCAAAGAAGCAAACGAGCCGCTTTAATTGCCTTAGGGGAAATGACAAGCGCTTAGCCTGTCACTTCTTAAATCTGATAAAACATTAAGCGCCATTTACTTGTCCTGATGTAATCGACTGTTTGAGAACAAAAAGTGACATTTCATCGACCCGCACAGCCGTTTACAGACGGTGGTAGGATGCGCTTTTCTAGCCGTTAAGTGTCAAATACGCGCTGAAAGCAGGTATCTAAGAGCGTCCTAGTTTGTTGAGGCAATAATTCGACGCCTTCGTATTCTTTGTATTCAGGTGACTGAGTATCTTTTGGATCACCAATGGATGTTAATTAGATACATCCCCGTGCATATCGGCCTTGCTGTCGATTTGTCGATGCTCGACATAACTTTCATTGCACAGTATTAAAAGATTATTGAATAAACATCACTGACTGTCGTTGGTCTATTTTAAAGTCAAATTCTCGCAGAAAATTCATGCCTAATAGCCCGTCGGCATTATTAATGCTTTGCATGGGTAATATCACCACAGGTAAGTTTTGAACTGTGACATGGTTGATGGTTAACTCCTGAAATTGATACATACTCGCCTTAATATTGCCAGCTGCGGTGCCAATACTAAAACGCCCCAGGTAATTGGTTTTGTATCGGTTACTTAAATTATCAAAATATTGTTTTGATATAGCGGTGACAGACGCACCAGTATCAATTAATAGTGCTACTGGGTTGCTGCTCAGTGTAGCCGCAACTACATATTGATTGCCAAATTGTTTAAGTGAGACAGGGCGCCCTAGGTTGGTGTTTGTTTCCTCTACATCTAATTTATCAACTTTATCATTCGCGGGTAATATTTGTTGCGCTACCATGATGTTTCTAATGTTTTGTGCATCAGGGTCGTTAAAATCTAGGGAAGCCAGCACATTTTCCATCAAGCCTTCTTGAAAAAGTTCCGCATAAGCCCTAGCAAGGGACAAGGTGTAAAGTCTGTTGTTCGGCTCAAGTTGTAACAGCGGCTCCACAAACATCGCTAAAATATCCCACGAATAGTTGCGCCTTAACTGCTCAATGGTGTTTTGGCTTAGCTGTTGGATTTGTTGTTCAATCTCACTTTGCTGTGCGGCTGTCATAGGGTTTCTTAATAAGTCGTAATAATGAGCGATGGCATCACTTAACAAAGTGGTTTCCACCTTCAATTTTGCTTCTAACAATAAAAAGTCCATGTCTTGTGGGTATTGTTTCAAATAACCTTGCAAAAATGTGCCCAGCCTTAAGAAACTATTCTGTTGTAACCACAAGTTTGCCTGTTCCAGTAGCGCGACTCTGTTACTCAAAAGCTGATTCAATGGTGTGTTAGGTCTTGGATTGTTTACGAGCATAGTCGGTGGTGCTTGGCTTGGCGTATCCGCCGGTGGCTCACTGAACTTAAAGTTTAATAATGGTTCAGATGCTGAAATGTGTTTGACCTTGGCATGCTTGTCATCAGATAGGGCGAATTCATTTTGCTGGGGTGTGGTAAATAATAAATAAACATTAAACACTACAGAGACGCCAAGCAATAACAGTAATAGGCGATTCCACTGGTTCATTCTTTGGCTGCTTTTGACTGAAAGGGGAGGGAGGCTGGCCCATAAATATCGGTAAACTCTTTTGGCATACGTTTAGGTTTACCCGTTGAAAGAGCTATGCACACAAACTCGGTGCGTGCCGTTAATAGCGTGAGCTGATCGCTGCGGCGAATAAACTGAAATTGCCGCGCCAGCTTTAGCTTATTGTCACAGCGTACTATCCAGGTGGCACAATCAATCAAATCATTGACATAGGCTGCGGCTAAATAATCGATTTCGTGTCGAACAATCGCCATACCACTGTCTAAAGTTTGATATTGCTCAATAGTCAAACCCAAATGCTTGGAGTGTGTCCATGAAGTCACTTCCAGTTGACTGACGTAGGCCACGTTATTGGCATGTTGATAATGATCAATTTGCTCAGGTGTGACCTGCCAAGTGCATAAAAAGGGGGTGGGGAAAAGCCAAGTCATAAATTAACTATACATCTGGCAATGGATTTGGAGAATTTGAATTGATGAGTTGTTGCATAATCTGATGTTCTTTATTTACTACAGGTATAATGAAATCTTCCACCTTGCCAAGGTTTTTAAAGGCTTTAAAGCCTTTTGCTAGGAATTCATGTAAAGCTAAAACACCTGCTATTTTTGCCGGTTTTCGGGAGATAAATAATAAGCTTGAAATGCCTTTCATTTTGACTACCTCAGCTAAGTCGTTTCCCAAAGTACGGATATAGTCAATTTGTTGTTGTCTTTTGGCAAGGTTGTCGCAACTGATATAAGCCTTGGCATAACTATCACGATTAATCTCGGTGCCCACTAACTGTTTGGCTAGACTAAAGTCTAGCTCAAAAGATAAGGTGTTTAAGTGCAACGCCGAGGCCAATGAATGGAGTGCCTTCTCAGGTAGAAATTTTGACATTTTAGGCACAATACGGGCGATATCCTGATCGCGCTGGCTAAAATCATTGGGCCCATAGAGTTCGTTGATAAAAAATTCTACCGCGGGTTTAAAACGTTTTTGTTGGTACATCTGCTGATGACTGGCTAACAAACGTTTGCACTGCCACACTTGCACCGCCCTAATGGCAGGATTTAACCCCGCTTTGTCTGCAATTTCTTGCATGGTGCTAATACCATGTAAATGGTGGATTATTTGCTTGGTGCTGTCACTCATTATAAAAGATGCTGCATATTACATGCTAAATAGATGGGGCTCATTTTTTTAATTTAAACTGACCAAACACGCTGGCGTCTATCCAACCACGATTAGTGTCACCGTTCAGCGGTTCGATTTTATGCGAACCCATAAAATGCTCTCGAATGGCACTGCCGTCGTTATCACAATAGGCCAGCATAAAGCCGATAGTTTGCTCGGGTTTTAATATTATGGGGGCTAAAGGTTGCTTGTCGCTATAGGTATTGGGAAACAGTTTGATGGCGGCTTCCCAGATGATTGCGTTAGGTGTTTTATTCTCGCGCTGCCAACGACTGATCACATGGCCATTATATAAATGCGCGTTCGTATCATCACCAATATCTACGGTTTGGTTGTCTAAGGCGATATGGTAAGCGAATGCGCTGTGATTATATTGATGGTTACCACCAGATGCATCGCTATCAACGAATACTTCTAGACAGTCATCGTCCCAATACTTGACGGTAGGATCTGCGGTTTTGTCAAACAATATATCATCAGTAATCTGTGCTTGTAGGTACAAATACTGGTTATCCCATAACAACTTATAACGTCCAGAAAAGTCTGTTTCTTTTGGTTGCGATCCGGCCATCAAGTAAGCCATGGGTTGCCATTGGGTATTATCCCATGTCTGCTCAGCGGCACCGTCTATTATAATAGGAGTGGCAGTATGTTTTATTTCGGTGGCGCTAATTTGTGCGCAAACGCACACACTGCTAAATAGAAACCTTCGTAACAAAGTACTCTCCTTGGGTAAAATTCGTTTATAGCTTGGCGTAATTTTTTAGCGAAAACAATAGGTGAAATCAAACACCGAGGCTAAATATTCGACTAATGTTGGACTAGGGCTACACCTACACCCTTTTTATGTATGCTTTTTATGTATAGAATGCCACCCATATGAATATAAACACTGCTTTATCTCTTAAACAAACTCTCTGCTCGCAGTCTTCAGACGGGGCAATATTGCACAACTTTCAGGATCTTATTGTGTTATTTAATGCCACTTTTACAGAGACTGAAAATACGGTTTTGGTAAAAGGAGATCACGAGCCTATCTATATCCCCGCGCAACGTTCACAACACCATCAGATAGTGTTTGCCCACGGCTACTTTGCCAGTGCATTGCATGAAATAGCTCACTGGTGTATTGCAGGTAAACAAAGACGTTTGTTAGAAGATTATGGTTATTGGTATAGCCCTGATGGTAGAGATATGCAACAGCAAGTTGAATTTGAAAAGGTAGAAGTGAAACCCCAGGCAATCGAGTGGGCCTTCTCTTGTGTGGCAGGCAAACCCTTTACAGTCAGTACTGATAATTTAAAGGGGGCAGCTGCTGATATTCAAGGTTTCCAAAATGCGGTAAAACGACAAATCATGTTGTACCTAGAGTATGGTTTTCCAACTCGTGCCGCAGAGTTTATGGGGGTGTTGCAAAAGTTTTATCAGACAGACGACCTGCAATGGGAGATGTTCGATGTTGAATCAGCCTAAACTTCACAGACTATTTAAGTTAGGTTTGTTAGTCAATCCTTATGCTGGCATTGGTGGGGCCTTAGCATTAAAAGGTAGCGATGGTGTTGAAATCCGCGAAAAAGCCTTATCCATGGGAGCAGAAAAAAAAGCCCTAGATAAAACCCGCTTAGCCCTTGCGCATATTGTAACTATTCAAGACCAAGTGCAGCTCTATGTTGCATCAGGCGATATGGGTGAAACCCTGGCTAAGGATATGGGCTTTCATTATACCCTGGTCTATCAGCCTGAAAACTTACAAACAGAAGGCCAAGATACTGAAGCCACAGCAAAAGCGTTGCTTGCTCATCAGGTCGATTTGATTTTATTTGCTGGTGGTGATGGCACGGCTCGTAATGTCTGTCATGTAGTGGGTAGTTCAGTCCCTGTTTTAGGTGTACCTGCAGGCTGTAAAATTCACTCAGCTGTTTATGCTATTACTCCAGCGGCCGCCGGTAGAGTATTAAAGCAAGTGATAAAGGGTGAAATAGTCAGTGTCAGTGATGCCGAGGTCATGGATATTGATGAAGCGTTGTTTAGAAACGGTAAGGTTAATGCCCGTCAATTTGGTGAAATGCAGGTTCCGACTGAACTGAGATATATTCAAGCCGTTAAGATGGGTGGTAAAGAGTCTGATGAACTGGTCTTGGCGGATATCGCTGCGCATATCATTGAGATCATCGAGGATAACCCTGAGCATCTATTTGTCATGGGGTCAGGCTCAACCGTTGAGTTTGTAATGCAAGAGCTGGGCATTAAAAACACCTTGTTAGGTGTTGATGTGATTAAACATAAAAAATTGCTGGCCAGTGATGTGACTGCCAGTGAATTAATAGCGCTAACGACTCATCAAAACTGCAAATTGGTGCTGACCTTGATTGGTGGTCAAGGACATATAATAGGCCGCGGAAACCAGCAATTGAGTGCGGATTTTTTAACGTCTATAGAAAAAGATAACATCTTGTTGGTAGCGACCAAGAGCAAGCTGTCTAATTTGTCTGGACGCCCATTGATTGTTGATTCAGGCGATACAAAGTTAGATATACAGCTGTCAGGATTAATCAGTATCATCACCGGTTATCACGACCAAGTGTTATACCCCATAGCCAATTTACATTTATCCATTAAGGACACAGTTTGACATCATCCAAGCAGCAACAAAATGAGCTTACTGCCTTTATTCATAAAACTGAATGTTACTTAGACCAAGTAGTGCAGCATGGCAACGATCAAGAGTTGTTTATTGCCAGTTATTTGCAGGGGCACTTTGCTGTTGAGGCGGGGCAAAGCCAAGTGCAACAAATGACACAGGTTAAACAATTAGCTGCGCTGATGGAGATCAGTTTAACCGCTGCTTTTAGTCACCAAGAACTCACTACTGATGATCAGCAACAAGTGTTAAGTTTATGGCAGACATTGCAATCGGGTTAGGTCAGTCTCGCTAAGGGAATACCTATCATCAAGTTGCGTAGGCTTTTCAGCCCTGTCTGCGGATAAGCCCCCTGACTAAAAAGCGATTGGGGTTTAAAGCATCCAACAAGTTGCTCGACAACGGCAACGGCTCGTTTACTATTTGACTGACTAATATTTGTGCACATAGAGGCGCAGTGGTTAATCCTCTTGAGCCTAAACCACATAACATAAATAAGTTAGTGTGATTACTAGGTGCGGGGTAATGTTTGGCAGGCAAAGCCTTATATAAGTCATGATATTGTTCTAATTGTATAGTGGTATCCGGCACCGCACCCACCATGGGTAGATGGTCTGGGGTACTGCATCTTATGGCTGCGCGGCCATTTTTTGTGGGGCGTATGCCATTAATCCAGTCACATTTTGTTAGTGCTTGTTGATGTATCGTTAGGTTAGTGTGCTGTTCAGATAGTCGATAATCACAGTTTCTATCCTCTTTGACATAGGTTGACCCCATGGCGTGAGAGCCTTGCCATTGGGGGGTTAAATATCCTTTATGGCATAACACTGTGGCTAGATTAGCTAGCTCGTTTTGACTGCTTATTGCTTCTACCTGGCCTCTGACCAAGCGAAATGGCAGTTGAGACATCTGCTGACAATCGGCGCTATCGCTGCCAGTTGCCATGATCACAATATCTGCATCAGATTCACTACCATCTTGCCAATTTAGCTGCCATGCGTCATTGATATGTGCCAAGGAAGTTAGTTGTTGATTAACGATGACGCTTGAGTCGGCTGCTTTGACAAGCCCTGCGACTAACTCAGGCAGATTAATCCATCCTCCTTGTGGAATATATAAACCCGGATAGGGTAGATCCACCTTGGCAATGTTTGTCGCTTGTTGTGCGTCAATCCAATGTATTAAAGCCTCTGGCCATGTCTTGTTTTCTACTAATTTGCGATAACGAGCAGCCACCTTGTCATTAAAAGCGACCTGAAAAGTCCCGCACCACTGATGACTGTATTGAATACCTTGATTGAGTAACTCTCGATATAGCTTGCTCGCATAATTGAATGACAAGGCATGGATTTGACTGGCGTGCCCTGCTTGAGCATTAAGTTGTGGGTAAAATCCACCTTGGGCATTACCTGAAGCGCCTGCGGCTAACGCATTGTCTTGGCAATAAAGTGTGGCTTGTAATCCCCTTTGACTCAGTGCATAAGCACAATTGGCTGCTGCTAGCCCCCCCCCAATGATGGCAATCTTGGGTGTTTTGTTAATTGGCTTTTGCTGAATGCTTGCGGGTATGCGCGCAAAGTAGGGTAATCGACTTGGATTATTGGCTGGTTTATCAATTATTCCCACCAACATATCTTTTTTGCGACCATGGGCGGGTTGTTTCTGTACCTTAAACCCGGCTTCTCTTAAGCCACGTTTGACATGACCTGCTGCGGTGAATGTGGCAAGATGGCATTGATCTTTAGCCAGTAATGCCATGTGCTCAAATAACCCTTGGGTCCACATGTCTGGATTTTTACTGGGCGCAAAGCCATCAAGAAACCAAGTATCGATTAAACCTTGAGGTGTGTTTTCAATCTTAGGTAAAACGTCATGCACATCCCCTAACCACAAGTCTAAAATAACCTTACCCCCAAGAAACGTCAGGCGGTGACATCCAGCTACAG
>CAJQKX010000813.1 GCA_905479025.1 uncultured Paraglaciecola sp. | reverse complement strand
GCTATTTCACGAATTGATAATTTTGATCACAAACCGCGAGATATTTCTTCTCTTTCTTGAGGTGTTAAATGTGACGCGGATCTTGTTGTTTGGCGAGGCCTTATTCCGCCTTCCCTCGAAATAATTCCTTGTACACCGGTATGAAATCGATCAAACATCTTTCCAATGTCATGCAAGGAATCGCCTTGCTGGTATCGATCCCATATTAATGTTCTTTATTGTGCATTGTAGTAAATCTTTTTTCTTCTTGTCATAGCAACGCCTCCACTTTATCTAAGTATAACGTTGCATTGACCAGAACAGGGGATGAGATTTGACGGCAAGTCATTAATTTTAAATAACCAAGGTAGACATTTTTAATGAGCACTTATAATTAGCCCTTTCTGCTCAACTACCTGGCGAATACCCAATCACTCATGAATGCATGTATAAGCAAGAGGCCTCAGTATATAACTTAGGCATAGTGCAATTCGACCTGTTATCAGTGTGCTGAAAATGCAGATCCAGCTCACTTGGGTATAAAAGCGCTTGAGAAGAATGGGTTCATGAAGAGTGAGCCAGCCTTTGTATTTTGTGCAAAGTTCAAGACCTGCCCCCTTAATTACGACCAGCAAGTGAAGGTTCATCATCACCGTTGAATTGTATTGGTTAACACCAATAATTTCCAGATAGCTAACATAAGTAACATCGTTTCAAACATATCAAAGTCTCACATATTGGCGAGAAAGCTATTATTTAAATTAACACTTTCCCCTTTTAATTTGGATCTACCCTCTTTTCTGTTTTTATATGTTAACCGCTGCGATATAATGTTTATAAGCGAAACGATTATTACCTTTCAACTTAACCTCAGCATTATCTCACGACATTCTTGTTTGGTTTTTCCAATATTAAAGTCCGTTGAATGCCATTAGTAGGCAGAATAATTCATTCTCCTAGTGGCTCATACTGTTGTGTGAGGTAGTAGAAAAATAATCGTTTGTACCAATAGTTCTAACACTGTAATAGAGGGTATTAACATGAATCTGGGAGCACGAGTTGCTTTGCCTGCTTTGTTATTTAACGTATCGGCTTTTTCATCACAATCCGACAACACCGACAATAGCAATGAAGTAAAATATATTGAGAAAATTACGGTTGAGGGATCAGCAACGGCGAATAAAATACCAGTGGGCACATTTGGCTCACCCATTTCAAACCTGGAATATGATCCACGTGTTGATCTTCAGTCTCGCAATATGGCAGAAGCTCAAGCTGATGTGACGATCCGTGGCGGTATTTTTGAAAATACCGGCTTTAGAGTAGGCAGCGCCACATTATTTGATCCGCAAACGGGGCATTATTTTGCGGAAATTCCTATCGCTCAAGAAATGTTAAGTGACGCCAGTGTGCTGACTGGGGTCGACAATGCGCACCTCGGTGTTAATAGCTCAGTAGGTACTGTTTCTCGCTACTGGTCCCGCATAAATACGTCAGGTAGCGTTTCTATTGGCGCAGGTAATAACAACGCAAACCTACAACGTATTCACAGTGGTATGACGTTGGCACTGGATGACGTTAAAGATTGGACTCTGGGTTTTGAAGGTGAATTTTCTCGCTCTGAAAGTGACGGAACGATAGAAAATGGCGATCACCAATTTCAGCGCGTCTCTGGTCGAATTCAGTTAGTTGGGCCGTCATCACAAACCGACCTATTTTTAGGTGTTCAAGAAAAGTTCTTTGGGTGGCCAAATATGTACACTCCCTTTAATGTCAATGAAACGGAAGATCTTAGAGCGCGGCTATTAATATTTAATCATAAACAACATTATGCTCAAGACAGCACATTTGAAGTGTCAACTTACTATCGTCGTCATAACGACCTTTATATTTTTTCCCGTGAAAATCCTGATATATTCCAGGCATTTCATGAAACGGATGTTACCTCGATAGCACTTTCCGGTCGCCATGCAAAAACAGCAAGCTTTGCATTGAATTATTCAGCTCAATTTATGGCAGATGGTATTGAGTCAACTACCCTTGAAAATAACTTTACCTCTCGTCATTATTACAAGCTCAGTGTATTGCCTGAATACCAAATAGACCTAAAAAATAATCAACAGTTAACGTATCGCCTCGGCGCTACTTTTGACGACACTAATCGAGATAGCTCCAAAACATCCCTGATTGGGGATATCACGTTGAACACCATAAATGCTGACGATACCTCTCACACTGTTTACCTTTCTTATGCCCAAGCAAGTCAAGTCGCGGGTTATACGGCTATCGGTGGCAGTAACACCGGAGGGTTATTCAGAAGTAACTATGAACTTGAGCGCGAAACGACTAAAAACATTGAATTAGGCTTGGCATTAGACCAAGACACATGGCGTCTTGATTCTGCTATTTTTTATCGACAAGATGACGATTTAACCGATTGGACTTATAGTTTAAATTCAACTTCTGCGCGTTCAGCAAATCCAGTGGACATCAAAACGTTTGGTCTTGAGTTACTTGCCATAAAGCGTTTAGACAACACAGAAATCATTACTAGTTATACCTTTCTTAAAAAATCTGAAGATTATGGCACTGCTGATATCGATGCTAGCTTTTATGCATTGAACTACCCAGATCATCGCGTCACATTAGGCGTTGTATGGCGCCCTAGCGACATGGTTGAAGTCCGCATTGATAACGAGTGGCGTAAACAAGAAGAAAATACGTTACGAAACGGGCCAGACGATGCTTTATTCACACACCTTACGTTAAAGATAATGCCATCGCAGTTTAAGGGACTAGATATTATGCTTGCAGCAGACAATCTTTGGGATGAATCTTTTGAGGAGATCCCTGGCACTCCGGGCCGAGGAGAACAATACACCATTAGTGCCACATACCACTGGTAAAATTTAGAAAGTTATTTGCATTAACCCCGACTTATTGGTTGGGGTGATTCATGGTCAAATTTGCCTTAACAGACTTTTATGCTAGTGCTGTCTTAGCTGCCCCGCAGCGAGTCATGCTGGCACCACTCGTTGTAACATCTCGTAAAAAACATTCTTCATCATTTTATTCTGAACCGTGCGCTTTATGTGCGTCGTTTTCATTAAGTCGCTACGGTTATTTTTTCTAATTTTTCCAGCGCCACTAGTAACTGGTTTCTCTGAGCGGCAGTTTCAACTGTACGTTTTGAAAGATGACTAGGGTGCTGCTCTCGATCTAGCCAAAACTTACCAGAGACTTGACTCGCTTCTGTAGCAGCGGCTAGCCAAGTAATAGTATCCGCGCCTTGCTCAGGCGTACGCAGTAAACACTTAGTCACTTTATAAAACTCTGGCAAAGCATTGACAACCCCAGGCGTGTCTACCCAGCCAGGATGCATTGCATTGACGCTTATATCATCACCTTGCCAGCGCTTAGCCCATTCTTCGGTCAAAATCATTAAGCCGCGTTTTGCTCTTGCATATGCAGTAGAGCCTGAGTATTCACCGCGCTGGCTTTGTAAGTCGTTGACCTGAATTTTTTGCGAGTACATTCCGCCCGACAGTACATTAACAACTCTTGCTGACTCAGACTTTGCCAGTAATGGATGCAATCGTTCACTAAGGATATAAGGCCCAAGTAGCAACAAGGCAAAACTCTGCTCTAAACCTTCAGTGGTTTGTTGGCGAGGATTAAACAAAGCGCCGGCATTATTAATTAATATATCAACCGGTTTACCTGCTTTAAGTAAACGGTCTGCCAACGCATGTACATCTTTCATTAGCGACATATCGGCAAACTCTATATTGATCCGAGTATTACCAGTTTGCTCTATTAATTCACGGACAACTTGTTGAGCTTTGTTTTTATCACGTACTACCAATGTTAACTCTGCGCCAAGTTCAGCCAATTGTTTCGCAGCTGCCAGACCAATACCAGAAGTGGCACCTGTTATGACTGCATGGCGATCATTCATATAAGCCGACAGTGCGCTCCAGCGCTTACGAGATGTTGTATAACCCAAGCGAGTAAATCGCCAGACGCCTGGCAGTATTAGCTTGTCGGCGACTGCCAGAACTTTTGACGCCTTGGGAGCAGTGAAATTGTCTTCTAACGCTTTTCTTAAGCCTTCAAGCGCAGTGTTGCCAACCCTATCCATTACCCCAGGATTTAATCGACTGATAATCGCTACGGGCGCTGGGAAGCTAAAATTAGCGATATAACGCACCTTGGTACCGGTATCGGTAGTAGTAAATACAATTTCTTCTACGGCTGTAAATAGTTTTGAATCGACCGACATTAGCAGGCGCTTATTAGC
>CAJQKX010000812.1 GCA_905479025.1 uncultured Paraglaciecola sp. | reverse complement strand
AAATGACAGTTGTTGCGCTGATTTAGAACTGGCTCCAAGTAACCGACATAATTCTGAAGCGTCACCTAACAGCTCAGGCAATGGTGTTCTTGATTTAGAACAAAGACAAATTGACCATGATTTTGAAACGCGTACTTTAGATGAAACCACTTCATTCTCCATTCAAGTGGATAAAGAGTTAGGTGAACATCAATTAACTTCAATTACCGCCTACCGTAGTTGGAACAATACTGAATTTAGAGAGGGTGATTTCACTTCAACGACTGGCTCAATTCCTTTCCCTGTTAATTTTGGTAACGTTAACAATGGAGGTGTAGCGTTTCAATTACACGATATAGGCCCTCAAGAATGGGACCAAGTCTCACAAGAGTTCCGTATAGCCTCTCCCACTGGTGGAGCCTTAGATTACCAAGCGGGGTTTTTCTGGTGGAACCAAAAATCAGAACGTAACTTCACTCGTGACGCCAGTTGTCAAAATAACGGTGGTCAATTCCAAACTGCGATTGGCAATTATCTCACTGACGTGTTGGGCGTTGCCAGCCCCTCTGATTCAGACATAGAACAGTTTATCAGCGATGAAAGTCTAACGTGTAACGCTAATGATATCGTTGGCGCCACAGCATATATGCAAACCGAGTTTGATAACTGGGCATTGTTTGCAGATGGTAAATACCATATCAGTGATGATTTAAGATTATTGTTTGGTGTACGTTACACCGCTGATGAAGTGAGTTTTACCCACAACAGAAATAGTAACGATGAATACGGACGTAAAGGTGTAGGTGTGCGTGAAGCCTCTCTAGATACCGACTATGATGGCTCTACCGATGAGTCAAATGTGTCAGGTAAATTCGGCGCGCAGTTTGATATCAATGATAGCAGCATGGTCTACGCCACTTATTCTCAAGGTTACAAAGGCCCAGCCTTTAACGTGTTTTACAACATGGCAGATAACGATACTTTGCCCATTGGTGCAGAAACATCAGATGCTTATGAGCTAGGGTATAAATATGCGAGTCGTGACTTAATTTTTAATGCCGCTATATTTCGTACCAATATTGATGGCTTTCAAGCCAATAATCCAGAGTTATTAGATGGCGTATTTATCACACGTTTGACTAATGCAGGTTCAGTCATCACCCAGGGGGTTGAATTTGACTTTATGTGGCAAGCTACAGAGCAACTTACCCTAACAGGTGGGCTATCAAGTGTTGACGCTGAAGTTGATGAATTCCGCTGCCCCGTTGGCTTGCCAAATTGTGATGGCAGATCAGGTGCTGACTTACCTTTTTCTCCTGATTTAAAATACTCAGTGACAGGAGAATATGTGTGGGAAATGGATGATATGGAAATCTATCTAAATGGTTCTTATGTTTACACAGACGAATTATTTGTCGGGGCACCTGGCAATACAGCCGGTGCAGAGAACCCTGTAGACCTGTTACCTGACTATGGCATTTTTAACGCTAGCTTAGCCTTCTCATTCAGTGATGATGACTACCGTATTTCTATCATTGGCAAAAATCTTACTGATGAAAGTTATGTCACCACTTACAGCGGAGACAACTTCCGTTATCAGATCCCACGGGATGCAGATCGTCACTTTGGTGTGCAGTTACGAGCGAAGTTCTAAACAAAAATTTAGTGTGTATTGGCGCTCTGCTTCTAAGAAGTGAGAGCGCTTTTTTTATGGGCGTTTTACAATCTAAATGTCTGCCCTTCAATATCAGGTGAGTAAAAAGGTATGCTATTGAAACAATAACAGAACCTTTCAGACGTGCAGATAAAGAACAACATCATACCATCGCCAACTATAATGCAAGGTTAACAAATACATATGGCTCACCTTTGAAAGTAACATAAAATAGTAAACTCACTGCAACACGTTCACAGCCTATAGAAAATCCATATAATACCTTCTTGTGAACATCACTTTATTTTCTGTATTCTTAGGGATAGTGATCCACTCTCATCATGCCTGAAATCTTAAGTGTAAAGCTTATGTGAATTGTCATAATATGATTGCATTGTATTTTCTTGGCAACGCAGGTTTTACTTAAGATATGAATACCAGATCCAAGTTTAACGCTATGAAAAAAGTTATAGGTAAGAATTGGTTATTTTAGTACAGGCATTAAATAGCTGGGTATAGGAGAGCGGCGACTGATTGCTATAGGACTATAATGGGTCTCGAGGTAATCGAGTATTTTTTGCTCTTGGGCACCCAGTGGCCACAACCCTTGAGACCTTTGCATCCAGCGGATCGTTTCTAACCAATTCTCTCGCGTCATACGATTTTGGGTCACTAGTTTTGCAGAATGGCAAGCAGTGCAATGAGCACGTACAATGTCATAGTTTTCACTGATGACAAGACCTGTCATGGGGTCGTATGTTATTTTATCTTTTGCCTGTATTGATAATGCTATTGTGCTCATCCCAAGCAGGATCAGCACAAACACCGGCATACAGCGAATATTAATGGAGTACACCCTAAACGACCTGCACAGCAATACGATGGCAAGCATTATTTAAGTAACCCTTTGGATTCCAGCCGGGTAGCACCATAGGCTGACTCACGCCGTCGCTGTCTGTGGCTTTCGCCCACACTTCGTAATAACCTTTTTGTGGGAACAACAACGTGCTGTGCCAATGCTGCCAAGCATTGCGGTTTAGTGCCTTAGTTAATTTGGCGGCTTGCCAAGTTTGACCAAAATCAATGGATACCTCAACTTTATCAACCTGTTTATCACCCGCCCAGGCGTGGCCATTAACGCCTAACTTTTTTGCAAGCGGGTGTAATTCACCTGATTTGGGATACGTGACTAACGACTTCACTGGCATAGCATGAATAATACACATATCTTCATCTGCTACTTTGGCACCGGGAGCCACTGTTTTGCAAGGCACACGATAGGCAGTTCCAGTCATTTTGGCGCCATCATGAACTTGATTGCGAATAACAATTTTTTCTAACCATTTGCCTGAAGTTGACGCTGGCCAACCACCGAATACTAATCGCAACGGATAGCCATTCATCACAGGTAAATCTTGGTCATTCATCGCCCATGCGATCAACGATTCATCTTCTAGCGCTTTATTTATCGGTACGCCACGTGAAATAGGGTTTTTGTTTGGGTCACCACTTAAATGTGTATCTTTACCATAATAGCCAATGTAAACGGCATCATCTTTTAAGCCTACATCTTTTAATACGTCAGCTAAACGTATACCTGTCCATTTAGGACAACCTACTGCACCGTTGGTCCACTGATTACCTTTAGCAGGAGGACTGAATTCAGAGCGTCCATTGCCACCGCATTCTAAAGTTAACTGATAGGTGTAATGGGTAAAACGTTGCTTAAGTTCTGCCAAGGTATAGGTTTTACTTTGCTTTGCTGACTCCCCTTCAATAGTGAGTGTCCAATTTTCAATATCGAATTTTTGTGGCGGTATACCATTA
>CAJQKX010000811.1 GCA_905479025.1 uncultured Paraglaciecola sp. | reverse complement strand
CGAATTAAACCCTGATGTAATAGTTGTGCTGGGCGATAGATTTGAGATTTTTGCAGCAGCAGCGACTGCTTTGGTAGCGCGTATACCAGTGGCGCACCTACACGGCGGTGAGACGACTGAGGGCGCTTTTGATGAAGCCTTTCGGCATTCGATTACTAAAATGTCGCATTTGCATTTTGTGGCGGCAGATGAATATAAGCAACGCGTGATTCAACTAGGTGAGCAACCAGAACATGTTTTTTTAGTCGGCGGACTGGGTATTGATAACATTAAGCGTCTAAAGTTACTTGGCCGCAATGCACTAGAAGCTGATTTGGGTTTTAAGTTTGGCAAAAAAAACCTGCTCATCACTTTTCACCCAGTTACTCTGGAAAATTCCAGTGCGGTAACCCAAATGGAAGCACTTTTAGCTGCATTGACCCAACTGGAAGAGACACAACTTATTTTTACCATGCCCAATGCCGATACTGATGGCAGAACACTAATTAAAATGGTGAAGCAATTTGTATCGCAACATGCTAACGCCCATGCCTTTACCTCACTTGGGCAATTGCGCTACTTGTCGTGCATAGCTCAAGTAGACGGTGTTGTGGGCAATTCGTCAAGTGGATTAGCCGAAGTGCCTAGCTTTAAAAAAGGCACAATTAACATTGGAGATCGTCAGCGCGGACGGCTACAAGCTACCAGTATTATTAATTGCAAGCCTACTAAGAAAAGTATAGCTAATGCAATGAACATTTTGTATTCGCCCATTTTTCAAGTAGAATTAAGCCAAGTGTGCAATCCTTATGGTGAGGGTGGTGCAAGTGAAAAAGTAGTTAATACACTTAAAAGCATTAATATTAAAAACGTCGTTAAGAAAGCTTTTCACGATTTACCTAACTCTGCTTTGGGGGTGAAATAAGTGATTTCTTCTGAAAAAATATGGCGCCAAGCTACCCTCCTTGAAAGCTCAACCATTGGGCAGGCAATTCGTAACCTAGATCAAGTCGCAATTAAAATTGTGCTGGTGGTTGATAAATCTAATAAGCTGATAGGTACTCTTTCAGATGGCGATATACGCCGTGGTTTGCTTAAGGGCCTAGATCTTAATAGCGACATTGTTAGTATTGTTCATCGCAATCCGCTGGTGGTGCCGCCAGAGATGACGCGTGACAATGTGATGCAGTTGATGGTGGCAAATAAAATTCAGCAGATTCCCGTAGTAGATGAGCAGGAGCAATTAGTTGGTTTATATCTGTGGGAAGAAATTACTACACCACTTGCACGCGCTAATTTAATGGTGATTATGGCAGGGGGTAAGGGCACGCGCTTACTGCCACACACACAAAACACCCCGAAGCCAATGGTATTGGTGGCTGGTAAGCCTATGCTAGAACACATCATAGAGCGTGGTAAACTAGAAGGCTTTAATCACTTTGTGCTAGCTATTCACCACATGGGCCATATTATTGAGGATCACTTTGGTAATGGTGAACGGCTAGGTGTAAAGATTGACTATTTACGAGAGGAATCACCACTAGGTACTGCCGGCGCATTGGGCTTACTTCACCCTAGGCCAGATGAACCGTTTGTGGTGACTAATGGTGATGTGATTTCTGATGTACGCTATGGCGAATTATTGGATTTCCATAATCGTTACCAAGCAAGCGCAACTATGGCGGTACGCACCCACGAATGGCAACATCCTTTTGGCGTTGTGCAAATGCAAGGTGTTGAGATAGTCGGCTTTGAAGAAAAGCCCGTAGCACGAAGCCATATTAATGCTGGTGTTTATGTGCTTTCGCCAGAGGTTTTAAATGAACTAATAGCAGAGACACTGTGTAATATGCCCATGCTGTTTGAACGACTGCAAGCAAAATCTAAACGTACCGTTGCATACCCTATGCATGAACCTTGGCTGGATGTGGGTCGGCCAATAGATTTGCAAACGGCTAATATTGATTTTGTTAATGATAATAAAGAGGGAGAGGAAAAGTGATTGATGGAAAGAGTATATTGGCTATTATCCCAGCGCGTGCTGGCAGCAAAGGCTTGCCAGGAAAAAATATTCGGCCTATGTGCGGCAAGCCATTGATTGGCTGGAGTATTTTACAAGGGTTAGAGTCGCAATATATTGATGAAGTATTGGTGACCACTGATTCTCAAGAAATTGTAGATATTGCAAACCAATTTGGTGCAAATGCTCCATTTATTAGACCCAAGTCATTGGCTAGTGATGATGCTACTAGTATTGACTTACTTCTTCATGCTGTGGATTATTTGACTAAAGTAGGACGTGTTTATGATTATCTGGTCTTATTGGAGCCTACATCTCCTTTAAGAGATATTTCAGATATTGATGGGGCAATAAAGCTTTTAATCAATAATGAGTTAGCTGAAAGTGTGGTAGGTGTAACAAAAGCCGAAGAGGCGCATCCATCATTTCTGTTTACTATACAGAATGAGTTGTTGAAGCCTATGCTACTCACACAGCCAAATGGATTGAGGCGTCAAGATCTTAAAGACGATTATTATTATTTAGAGGGTTCTATTTACGTTAGTAG
>CAJQKX010000810.1 GCA_905479025.1 uncultured Paraglaciecola sp. | reverse complement strand
AGGAGACGTAACGCGTCTCCTGCACTTAAATCCGAAAAATCTATCATGTCAGCTTCGAAGCAAGCCACTATGGTTGAGCCGAGTTTAAACAAACCCATCTCATCACCCTTTTTGATAAATACAGCGTTGTCACCTTGGGCAGGGTACTGCCAATGCTGTACATTTTTACCAACAGGTGGTGTCACAGTACCTGCCCATGTTGTTTCAATGCTGGCCACAATAGTCGCCCCTACTAATACCATGGCCATTTTACCTATTTCAGTATCAAAAATAGCCACTACTCGTTCGTTTCTAGCAAATAATCCGGGTACACGTTCTGCGGTCAGAGGACTCACTGAAAATAGCTCGCCAGGTACATAAAGCATATCGGTAAGCTGCCCACCTATAGGCATATGAATACGATGATAATCTTTAGGAGAAAGATAAATCGTAGCAAATTTACCATCTAAAAAGGGTCTTGCAAGTTCAGGTTTACCACCCAGCAACGTAGTTAAACTATAGTTATGGCCTTTCGCTTGGAAAATAGCATCATGCACAATATCGCCTAATTGACTCACTGCACCATCGACAGGTAAGGCAAGTTGTTTTTTATCTTGGCATATCGACCTCACGTCGGTTTTAAGTTGCCGAGTGAAAAATGCGTTAAATGATGAATAGGACTCAGGATCAGAGTCGAGTGCTTCAGACATATCAACTTTATATTGCTTAATGAAGAGTTTAATCATAGCTGTAGTCATAACACCGGCTTGCGCTGCAGCTAGCGTACCCACCAAACGAGATAGTAGGTGTTTTGGGGTGATATACTGTAAAGCAATTTTTAACGAGTCTAACAAAGTAACTTTCCTAATAATCTAACGTTCCACTTACAATTGTAACGTAATATTCTTAGTAGTTTGCTCTTAACTAAGTCTAATAGGCTATATGCTAGTATTTTTTGCAGGCTAATTTATGTTTCAACACAGAGACATTACACTTTTGTATGTGCTGGGCGAAGCTCATCCATATTCAACAATATTTTATGATAGCTTTGATAACGTTGCGGGCTTATTTTACCGTTTTCAACTGCAGCATTAATGAGACAACCAGGATCATTACCATGCTTACAATCTCGAAATTTACAGCCACCTAAATAGTCTCTGAATTCCCTAAACCCATTCGTCAGCCTTTCTGCAGGCAGATGCCATAACGCAAATTCACGTACACCAGGTGAATCAATCAAATCACCACCAGCAGGGAAGTGCAGTAGTTTTGCTGTGGTGGTGGTGTGCTGGCCTAAACCAGAGTTATTGGATATGTCGCCAATGATTTCATCTGCTTCAGGCAATAACTCATTAATTAAACTTGACTTCCCTACCCCTGATTGTCCAACAAATACACTGACCTTATCTTTTAAGCATATCGCAAGTTCATCAAGCCCTGTCATTGTTTTACAGCTGGTGTAGACAATTTGATAGCCAATATCACGATAAATATTTAGCTGATTTTCTACTTCTTTTAACTGTTGTGAGTCAAGTAATTCGACTTTGTTTAATAATATTACCGGCATAATTTCTACGTCTTCTGCCGCAACTAAATATCTGTCGATAATATTCAAAGATAAGCTTGGTAAAACTGAACTGACGATGATTATCTGATCGATGTTAGCCGCGACTGGTTTCACCCCATCATAAAAATCAGGGCGGGTGAGGACTGATTTTCTATCTTGGACAATCTCGATGATACCGCTGATCGTTAATGACTGATCTTTCCCTGGCCTAAACAACACTTCATCGCCACATACCACACTATTTATGGTTCGGCGCATGTGACATCTGTGAATAACGCCTGCTGGGTCTTCAACATCTGCATGTTTGCCAAAACGGCCTATGACTCGTCCACTTTGTTGCTCACCAAACTGATTATCTTCAATTTCGTTTGATTTGACACTGCTTGAAATTCGTTTGGTGCGGTTTACTGAAACTTGTCGTTTCTGCTTGTCTGTTAACTTTGGTTTTTTAGCCACGTTTTATCTTTGCTGTAATTAATACCATTTCTTGTATCATATTAACGTTTGCAGAGGTGGATACCAAATTATTAATGTATTTGTTGTTCGCACCATAATGTTCATCAAGGAGTCTGTATGTTTGTAAATAACGAAAACTTAGTTTGGATTGATTTGGAAATGACAGGGCTAGATCCACAGACCGATGTGGTTTTGGAAATTGCTACCATAGTGACAGACAAGGATCTTAATATATTAGCCGAAGGGCCAGTGTTAGCGATCTATCAGCCTGATGATATACTCAACGGTATGAACCAATGGTGTGTAGATACACATGGTAAATCAGGTCTTACCAAACGCTGCCGCAATAGTGACGTTAACGAACAACAAGCTGTCGAACAAACCATCTTATTTTTGCAAGGCTTTGTTCCTAAGGGAATATCTCCATTGTGCGGAAACACCATAGGCCAGGATCGTCGCTTTTTAGTCAAATATATGTCTGAACTTGAACAATATTTTCATTATAGAAATATTGATGTCAGTACGATTAAAGAGCTAGTTCGCCGTTGGAAACCAGAATTGTTAGATGGTTTTCACAAAAAAGGTGTGCATCTAGCGTTAGATGATATCCGTGAGTCCATCGCCGAAATGGTTTATTACCGCCAACATGTATTCACTATTTAATGAAGCACATCAAAATATGCACACATTTTCATCAATAGTGTGTCTTTTTTTGAAAAAAGCATGAAATTTGATTTTAGGGCTTGCATAGGCGTTTTATTTTTGTAAAATGCGCCTCCGTTTTAGGCGATTATAGTTTGAGACGTACATTCATTATGCGGGAATAGCTCAGTGGTAGAGCACAACCTTGCCAAGGTTGGGGTCGCGAGTTCGAATCTCGTTTCCCGCTCCAAATATAAAGTATCAATGTTTAATGTGATTAACAGCCTGTTATGAGATCCCAAGGGGTGCACGACAACGCAGTTGTCGGTTACAAATCTCGTTTCCCGCTCGAAATACGAAGTATCAGTGTTTTAATGTGTTCAACAGCCTGTTATGCGACTCCAAGGGGTGCACGACAACTCGGTTGGCGCAACGCGGTTGGCGGTCACAAATCTCGTTTCCCGCTCGAA